>CAUPZU010000005.1:0-142447 GCA_963516025.1 Acinetobacter lwoffii | reverse complement strand
ATTGCTGGAATGGTGAACTGGACGCTCTTAAATTAACTTTCGCAAGAGATCTAATGAATACACCTTAAACAATTTATAATTTTTTACGTAAGTTAGAATCACTATTAAAACAAAATTTAAATACAAGAGGGTTTTTCGTTAAAGCATTTGAACTTAAGAGTACTAACACTTTTGAAATTAACTACCTTAGATTAAAACTTGTACAAAATGTATATGATTTAGCCGAATTTATTCAAAATGAACATTCGGAGTTAGAAATTGACCATACATGGGTAGATGAGATAATTAATATTCTGACATTTCCCCTTGATGAAGATCATAAAAAATTCTTAAGTAATCTAATGCCTCTTTATCCCCATGCGAAAAACTTTATAGGTTCTCAAATTGTAGCTTGGGATGCTTTTCATGGAAAAATCAAGCCACTATCACCTGAAATAATTAACAATCTAAAAAATCAAACAGAAGAGCTGCTTACACAATTCCTCAGTTTGAAAGAATTAAATAATGAAGTTAAAAGTTTTGTGGTTAAAAATTTAAGAAAAACTACTGAAATTTTAGATCATTACCAAATTTTTGGTAACGAGAGTATTGTTAATCTTCTTGAAGAGTCTATTGGGCGCACTTTTACGAATAAAAATTACCAAGACTTTATGCGAAGTGAAAAAAGTGAAAGTTGGAGAAAATACTTAACTGATTTAAGTGTAATTGTAGCCACATCAGATAGTGTGCTTTCAATAAGTACAACCTTAAAAAACTTACTTCCATAAAAAAACCACCCTTGCGAGTGGTTTTTCAATCTCGAACCGTGTCTTATTGAGCGCGGTTTTTGATTTTGCGGATTGTTTCCAGCTGTGCAACAGTCTCTGCAAGAGCAGCCAAAGCAGCAGCAGCGTCCAAATCGCTCTTTTGATTTGCTAGCAAGTTTTCAGCATTTTTACGTGCTTCAAGAATTGCAGCTTCATCCAAGTTTTCGGCACGAATTGCAGTATCTGCAAGAATCGTAACGACATGCGGTTGAACTTCTAGAACACCACCTGATACATAGATTAATTCTTCTGTACCATTTTCCAACAGAACGCGAACTGCGCCCGGTTGAAGCAAAGTTACTAGCGGAGCATGGCCAGGCATAATACCTAACTCACCGCCAGCACCTTTAGCAATTAGCATAGTTACAGTGCCTGAGTACAAAGACTCTTTAACACTTACAACGTCACATTGCATAGTCGCCATGAGAATCTCCTAAATTAGGGAACTAATTAAAGTTTCTCAGCTTTAGCAATCACTTCGTCAATACCACCAACCATGTAGAACGCTTGTTCTGGGATGTGATCGTATTCACCAGCTAGAAGACCTTTAAAGCCACGAATCGTTTCTTTAAGTGGTACAAGTTTACCAGGCGCGCCAGTAAATACTTCAGCTACGTGGAACGGTTGAGAGAAGAAACGCTGGATTTTACGCGCACGGTAAACAACCAGTTTATCTTCTTCTGCAAGCTCGTCCATACCAAGAATTGCGATAATGTCTTTCAATTCTTTATAACGTTGAAGAACGTTTTGAACTGAACGAGCGATTTCGTAATGCTCAGTACCAACAACTAGAGGATCTAGCTGACGTGAAGTTGAGTCAAGTGGATCGATCGCTGGGTAAATACCAGAAGATGCGATGTCACGGCTCAATACTACAGTTGCGTCTAAGTGAGCAAACGTTGTCGCAGGCGATGGATCTGTTAAGTCATCGGCAGGTACGTATACCGCTTGGATTGACGTAATAGAACCAGACTTAGTCGATGTAATACGTTCTTGAAGAACACCCATCTCTTCTGCAAGAGTCGGTTGGTAACCTACTGCAGATGGCATACGACCTAGAAGTGCTGATACTTCAGTACCTGCTAGTGTATAACGGTAGATGTTGTCTACGAACAATAGTACGTCACGGCCTTTACCGTTTTCGTCTTTCTCGTCACGGAAGTACTCAGCCATCGTCAAACCAGTCAACGCTACGCGTAAACGGTTACCTGGTGGCTCGTTCATCTGACCGTAAACCATGGCTACTTTGTCTAGAACGTTAGAATCTTTCATTTCGTGATAGAAGTCGTTACCTTCACGAGTACGCTCACCAACACCAGCAAACACAGATAAACCTGAGTGAGCTTTCGCGATGTTGTTGATCAACTCCATCATGTTTACAGTTTTACCAACACCGGCACCACCGAACAGACCAACTTTACCACCTTTCGCAAACGGGCAAAGTAAGTCGATGACTTTAATACCAGTTTCTAAAAGATCAGTAGAAGCCGCTTGTTCTGCATAAGAAGGCGCTTGACGGTGAATTGGTAAACGCGCTTCAGTCGCAACAGGACCAGCTTCGTCGATCGGGCGACCAAGAACGTCCATGATACGGCCTAGAGTCGCTGTACCTACTGGTACAGAAATCGGCGCGTTAGTGTTAGTTACGTTCAAACCACGCTTAAGGCCTTCAGTAGAACCCATTGCAATAGTACGAACTACGCCATCACCAAGCTGTTGCTGAACTTCTAAAGTAGTTTCAGTACCATCTACTTGGAGAGCGTCATAGATCTTAGGAACGCTGTTGCGTTCAAACTCGACGTCGATAACCGCGCCGATGATCTGAATGATACGACCGCTATTCATTGCTGTCTCCTCAATTCAAAATAATGTTAAACGGCAGCGGCACCACCAACGATCTCAGAAATTTCCTGAGTAATCGCGGCTTGACGCAGCTTGTTATAAATAAGTTGCAGGCTCTTAATGATCTCGCCTGCGTTGTCTGTCGCTGCTTTCATAGCGACCATACGTGCAGACTGCTCACATGCGATGTTTTCAATCACACCTTGATACACCACAGACTCGATATAGCGAACCAACAAGCCATTTAAAAGCTCTTCAGCTTCAGGCTCGTAGATGTAATCCCAACCGTATTGACGGTTCAGATTCTTGTCTTCTTCAGCAGCAGCCAAAGGAACAAGTTGTTCGATCTTTTGATTTTGAGTCATGGCATTGACAAAGCCGTTTGACACTAGATAAATACGATCTAACTCGCCTTTATCATAAGCATCCAACATCACCTGTACAGAACCAGATAACTGCTCAAGACTTGGAGTATCACCGACTTGCGTCGTCGCCCCAAGCACTTTACCGCCGTAGTTTTTAAAAAACGAAACCGCTTTTTGACCAATTAAAGCAAATTGAACTTCAATTGACTGCTCTTGTTGCTGTTGAACGTGTTTAACCACTTTCTTGAACAAGTTAATGTTCAAACCACCAGCAAGGCCACGATCTGAAGACACAATGATATAGCCAACGCGCTTAACCGGGCGTTCAACCATATAACGGTGTTTGTATTCAGGGTTCGCTTGGACCAAATGAGCAATTACACGGTGCATATTTTCGGCATACGGACGGCCTTGAGCCATGCGCTCTTGCGCACGACGCATCTTAGAAGCTGCTACCATTTGCATCGCTCGAGTAATCTTCTGCGTGCTCTTGATACTAGCTACTTTGGCGCGAATTTCTTTTAAATTTGCCATACGCTTAACCTAGTATTCGAAAGCCCTTGCGAGCTTCCGAAGGTTGATTCCGTGAACCAAACCGACACTAAATTCAACAGAGGTTGAAATTAGTAAGTTTGAGTCGCTTTAAAGCTTTCAATACCTGCTTTGATTGCAGCTTCGATGTCTTTGTTGTAATCACCAGAGGCATCGATTTGTTGCATTAACGCAGCATGTTCTGAACGGAAGTAAGAAATCAACGCAGCATCAAAGTCTACGATTTTCTTAACGTCTACGTCAGCCATGTAGCCTTCGTTAGATGCATAAATTGAAACAGCTTGGTCAGCAATTGAGTAAGGAGCATATTGTTTTTGCTTCATTAACTCAGTTACACGTTGACCATGTTCAAGTTGCTTACGAGTTGCTTCGTCAAGATCAGAAGCGAACTGAGCAAATGCTGCCAATTCACGGTATTGCGCCAAAGCAGTACGGATACCACCAGACAATTTCTTGATGATCTTAGTTTGCGCTGAACCACCAACACGAGATACAGAGATACCCGCGTTCACAGCAGGACGAATACCCGCGTTGAATAATGATGTTTCAAGGAAGATCTGACCATCAGTAATCGAAATTACGTTGGTTGGTACGAATGCAGATACGTCACCCGCTTGAGTTTCAATAATCGGCAATGCAGTTAATGAACCAGTTTGGCCTTTAACTTCACCGTTAGTGAATTTCTCAACGTAGTCAGCAGATACACGAGAAGCACGTTCAAGTAGACGCGAGTGTAGATAGAACACGTCACCTGGATACGCTTCACGACCTGGTGGACGGCGTAAAAGCAATGAAATTTGACGGTAAGCAACAGCTTGCTTAGACAAGTCATCATAAATGATTAACGCATCTTCACCGCGGTCACGGAAGTATTCGCCCATTGTACAGCCAGAGTACGGAGCTAGATACAGCATTGCTGCTGGATCAGCTGCAGCTGCAGCTACAACAGTTGTATACGCCATAGCGCCAGTTTCTTCTAGCTTGCGTACCACGTTAGCGATAGTCGATTGTTTTTGACCGATTGCTACGTATACACATTTAATGCCAGAGTTTTTCTGAGCGATGATCGCGTCGATCGCCATTGCTGTTTTACCAGTTTGACGGTCACCAATGATCAACTCACGTTGACCACGGCCTACAGGGATCATTGTATCTACTGATTTATAACCAGTTTGTACAGGTTGATCCACTGATTGACGCCAAATTACGCCTGGTGCTACTTTTTCAACAGCATCAGTTAATTTTGCATCAATAGGGCCTTTACCATCAATCGGGTTACCCAAAGCATCTACTACACGGCCTAAAAGTTCTGGACCAACCGGAACCTCTAATACACGACCTGTGCAACGCGCTTTTTGACCTTCTTGAAGGCTTAAGTAGTTACCTAAAACAACGACGCCCACTGAATCCTGTTCTAGGTTCAGTGCCATACCGTAAAGGCCGCCGTCGAATTCGATCATTTCACCGTACATAGCGTCAGCTAAGCCGTGAATACGCACAATACCGTCGGAAACCATAACAATGGTTCCTTCGTTCTTAGCGGTTGCGCTGGTGTCCAGATCGCCGATACGCTGTTTAATGAGCGCACTGATCTCGGATGGATTCAGTTGTTGCATTGCGCTATACCTCAATCTTTTTAAAGTTCAGTCTTCTAAATGCAATTAAGCAAGAAGACGAGTACGCATTTTTTCAAGCTTGTTAAGCGCAGAATCATCTATCACTTGGTCGCCTGCACGAATAACTACACCAGCAATCAGCGCTGGGTTAACTTCTACAGAAACATTTACCGCCGCTTCGAATTTTTTCTCTAATGCGTGAGTAAGAAGTTGTTCCTGTACAGAAGTCAATGGGAATGCTGATTCAATCACAACATCCACAGTATTGTTATTCTGTGATTTAAGCTGCTCATATTCTGCTGCAATCTCAGGAAGAAGAACCAAACGGTTATTCTCTGCAAGCAATGTCAGGAAGTTAGACACTGCTGCAGTTTGGTCTTCACCTAAAACTTTCGCAAAAAGAGCCACCTGCTCAGCAGGTGTAAGCTCAGGGCGATTTAGATAAGCTGAAAATGCTTCGTCTTGCACCGCAGCACTGAGCAATTCAAGTGCTGTTGACCAAGAGTCAGTTGCACTTTGCTCAGAAGCGTAAGCAAATGCTGCTTTAGCGTATGGGCGTGCCAACGTCAAGAGTTCAGCCATAATCCGCCTCTCTTAAAGTTTAGCAGCCAGCTGAGTCAGCATGGCATTGTGAGCTTCTGCATCAACTTGCTGGCTAAGAATTTTCTCAGCACCAGTTACTGCAAGAGCAGCCACTTGTTGACGCAATTCTTCGCGAGCAGCATTGATTTCAGTATCAACAGCTTCTTTAGCCTGTTGACGAATACGCTCACCTTCAGCCGCAGCTTGGGTACGCGCTTCTTCGATCAATTGTGCACCACGACGGTTCGCTTGTTCGATCAATTGAGCCGCTTGTGCTTTTGCCGCGTCTAACTCAGCTTTCACTTGTGCTTGCGCATCTGCAAGGTCAGCCTTCGCTTTTTCAGCAGCATTTAAGCCATCAGCGATTTTACGCTGACGTTCACTAATCGCATTGATTAGTGGTGGCCATACAAACTTCATGCAGAATGCGACAAAAATCGCAAACGCAATCGCTTGGCCAAACAATGTGAGGTTGATATTCATTGCAAATTCCTCAAATAGTGAATTTCGGAATTAAGCTGATTAACCTACAAATGGATTAGCGAAGATGAAGAACAAGCCAATACCAACACCGATCATAGGCACAGCATCAAGAAGACCCGCGATTAAGAACATACGAGTTTGAAGTTGTGGAGCCAATTCTGGTTGACGAGCTACAGCTTCAAGGAAACGGCCGCCTAGAAGACCAAAACCAATCGCAGTACCTAAAGCACCGAAAGCGATCAAGATAGCAGATGCAATTGCAACTAGACCTAAAGTGAGTTCCATGATAATTCCTCAGAGGTTAGGTTTTATACCAAATTAAGTTAAAAAATTGTGTGCCCAACCATCCGTTGACAGTTAGGCAATACCATTAATGCTTTTCGCTTGCCATACTCATGTACACGATAGTCAACATCATGAAAATGAATGCTTGTAGCGTAATAATCAAAATGTGGAAAATCGCCCAAGGCACAGACAATGCCCACTGGATCCAGAACGGTAATAACGCGATAAGAATGAAGATTAACTCACCCGCATACATGTTACCGAACAGTCGTAGAGCCAATGAAACTGGTCGCGCCAAGAAAGTAGTCAATTCCAACAATAAGTTGAATGGAATTAAAAGCACTTTAGCAACTGGATTACTTGGGTTAAATGGGTTCAGTGCTAACTCACCAACGAAGCCGCCAACACCTTTCTCACGAATACTATAGAAAATAATTAAGAAGAATACAGAGATAGACATACCAAGGGTAATGTTTGGATCTGTAGTCGGAACAATTTTAAAGTAAACCTGATGAGGGTCTACACCCAGCATAGAAGCAATCGCGTGTTGAGCTACATAAGGAATAAAGTCAACAGGGATTAAATCCATCAAGTTCATGAGGAAAATCCACACGAAAATGGTTAATGCTAAGGGTGCAATTAATCGAGACTTCCCGTGGAAGGTATCACGTACACTTGAGTCTACAAACTCGATAATCATTTCAATTGCAGACTGGAACTTGGTAGGAACACCAGCATTAGCCGCTTTCGCAACCAACCAGAACAACAAACAGAAAATCAGACCCAGTCCGATAGACCAACCCATTGAATCCAAGTGAATAGCAGTGAACCCCATCTGTTGAGCTTCAGCACCGCTCTCGGCCAATTTCCACGTACCATCCGGCATTTTGCCATAGGTCATGTTGGTCAAGTGATGCTTGATATACTCGGTCGAAGTAAGGGCATGTTCTTCAGCAGCCATAAATCACACCTGGTCAATGTCAAAAAACTAATAGAACAAACGAATATCGCGTGCTGCTTGATATCTCGCCTGCTCCTGAAAAACTTTTCAATTTCTTGTTGTGCTTATACTCATTTTTGTAGACGTGACGCCCAAAACGGAGCGACCCACGACATGGCTTGAACAAGTATAAAACCACAAAACAACGCCACCGCTGACAACGGTTTAACATTGCTTAAAATTAAAATGAAACCAACAATCACAATGGCAAACTTTCCCATCAAGCCTTTATACATGTTCGAAAGAACTTGTTTAGACGCGCGGGCTCCTGCTGCTCGAAACGATTGCCACGAAAAATAACAAGTCGCGAGCCAACATACCAGTGCACCTAATGCTGCACTCAAGGCTGCGGTTGAGTCTTTCACGACCCAGCCGATCAAGGCTGAAACAGGGATCATACAGGCTTGCAGGAGGACCAAAGCTTTCGCTAATCGTCGGTCAATCAAGCGACTAGTTCGGCTCATTATTTATTCACTCACAGCAATCATGCTTGACAAGTTTAACAGGTGATTATTTTTAATCGCAGGCATTATAGAGTTACACCCCTGAACATGCAATCTTTTCCCGACCTTAGTCGTGTTTTTTTAAATCGAGGCACTGCTGTTAAACTAATCAAAATCTGTCTATTTTTTAAATCATTAGCGTGCATTTAGTACACATTTCTGGGTTTCGGCGGCCAATTGCTGCCAAGCCTTCACAAAGTCCCCTGCCCCGCTCATGCTTTCATCGACATGCTGGAACAGTACCGGATTGAGTTTGCGGTACTGGTTTTCACTGGCATGACCTTCGGCCAGCAGGCACATTTTGCGCTGTGGGCGACGATCCTGCAAAAACTTGATTTGGGCTACGGTTGGCGAAACATGTGGATCATCGGTCAGCGCCCCCATGAATTTCAAATTGAGTGGGCGTTCCAGATACTGGTAGGCATCGTGATAAGACCAGTAAGGTTTGGCCTTGTTGCTTGAATTATAACGCTGGGCCGTCGCAAACATGTTTTGTGCAAAGTCACGGGCATTTTTCCAGTAGCGTTCACGATGCTCCGGCAATTGCTGCGAACGTAGCGCCGCAATAAAGAAACCAATCCGCACTGCATTATTCGGATCGAGCCAGACATGCGTGTCTACCGTATTTTTTAAGGCCTCGCCACGCGGATTACGCATCGGCAAGGTGGTCAATATCCCCGAGTCTAACAGTGCAATGCCTTTATTACTTTCATTCAGCACTTTGGCCAAGGGTGCTTCATGCGCCTGACCCAGCCAGATCACCAGACCTGCATTCTGAATAGTTTTTCGATGCGCCGGAGTCAGACTCACATCATGTCCACTTTGGTTGGCCAGCAATAAAGTCGGCTGTTCCACACCTTGGGTAATTTTCTTGGCAATCAGATAGATCGGCTGCGTAGACACCACCAGACTTTGTGACCAACTGAGTGTACTGAACAATGCCAGCAGACTGATTGCAAGGAGACGGAACATGAGTAGAAATCACTTAAAAACGATAAAATCAGGAAGTGTTATAATATAACAAAAATACAAAAATACCTATGCCCAATCGAAACTCAGAACGCTTCATGTTAAGATTTGAAATCTATTAATTTTCAGTTTCGCACTTGAGGTGAACTATGGGTTCCTGTTCGCACGAACACCACAACGCATTGCACGGCGTGCACGACCATCCCAATGTCGCACAACGTCTTGCTGAAGCGGAAAGTCTTTGTGCAGCAAGCGGCGCACGCCTTACACCTTTACGTAAAGAAGTGCTGGAACTCATTCTGAATGCGCATGGCCCGATGGGCGCCTATGATCTGCTGGCACAAATGAAAAATGCCAGTGATCGTCCTGCAGCACCACCAACGGTATATCGCACCCTGGATTTTTTATTAAGCAAAGGGCTGATTCATCGTCTGACCTCGATCAATGCCTATATTCCCTGTTGCCATCCGCGCGAAGGGCATCAGGCCGCTTTTTTAATCTGTACCGAATGTAAAGCCGTGAAAGAAGCGTCGGCTCAGGGCCTGCTCGATCAACTCGATGCACTGGCCAGCTCGGACGACTTCACGGCACATCATAGCATTATCGAAATTTCAGGAATTTGTCAGCAGTGCCGCAACAAAGCTTAAGTGTCTCTCCCCTGATTCAGCTCTCCAAAATCTGGGTCAAAATCGATGAGCGCGACATCTTAAAAGCCATTGATTTCTCGTTACAAGAGAAAGAAATTGTCACACTGATTGGTCCCAATGGCGCTGGTAAATCGACCTTAATTAAAGTCATGCTGGGCATTTTGAAACCGCAATCAGGTGAGATCAAGACTGCGCGCAAGCTCAAATTTTCTTATGTGCCACAGAAATTCAATCCCTCACATAGCTTGCCGCTCCGGGTGAAAGATTTATTAGCACTAGAAAAATGCCCGTCCCAGATTAAAACTGAAATTATCCGGGATACCGGCATTAGTAAACTGCAAGACTCTAAAGTTCAGCAGTTGTCTGGTGGCGAACGTCAGCGGGTGCTATTGGCTCGCGCCTTATTGCGCCAGCCGGACATTTTAGTTCTCGACGAACCGATGCAGGGTCTAGACATCCAGTCCGAAGCTGAACTGTATGAATATGTGCGTAACTTGCCGGAAAAATATGGCTGTGCCGTACTGATGGTTTCACATGACCTGCAATGGGTGATGCAAGGTACGACTCGGGTCGTGTGCTTGAATAAACATATTTGTTGTAGCGGGCTGCCGGAAAGCGTGCAGCAACATCCCGAATATCAGGCGATTTTTGGCACCAACCGCGTGTTCTATCAACATCATCATGACCATTGCGCACATGGTGATAGTGCGGCTCCATGTCAGCATGATTCTCGCCCACATATTCACCCTGAACCGGAAGCTTAAGCCATGATGGATTGGTTACAACTCCTTTTACCTGCATGGATCATGGGAACGCTATTGGTATTTCTGACTGCACCGCTGGGCTGTCTCATGCTCTGGCGACGTATGTCATTTTTTGCTGACACTATGGCACACGGTACTTTACTCGGTGTTGCCATTGCTGGGGCTTTAAGTTTACCGCTGTGGATGGGAGTCACTTTTATTGCCTTATTATTGGTAGGGATTTTGTGGGTACTGCATGATCCGCGCCTACCCAATGATGCCTTGCTGGCGCTGTGTTCAGCAACACTGCTTTGCTCGGGATTATTGTTCATTCAGCATTTACCGAGTTTAAGACCGGAACTTCTCAGCTATCTATTTGGTGATTTACTGACGATTTCTTGGGCGGACTTACCCACCTTTGCCATCGTGATTATTCTGGCCTTAGCCGTCCTCTATAAGAGCTGGCAAGCGCAGATTCAAATCGCGATTGACCCGGACATGGCAGTCAGTGAAGGCGTAAATGCTAAATGGCAACGCCTGATCTTTATGTTGTTGCTGGCGCTCTTTACCGTGCTTGCACTGAAAGCAGTCGGTTCACTCTTGATGGGGGCATTACTGGTGATCCCTGCCCTGACTGCACGATTACTTGCACATTCGCCTAAACAAATGGTGATCTGGGCATTCGTGATTGCGCAAATTGGGGTGACTGTAGGCCTATGGTCGAGTGCCGGTCTCAATACTTCGACAGGTTTAACCATTGTACTGACCATGGCGGTGCTATTTGCACTGATCTTCTGTGTGCAGAAGTTTAAAAAGATGACTTAATATTTCTGTTAAATCATGATGATTTTCTAATGATCTATTCCGCCTCTCTCCTTTAAGGAGAGAGCAAACACTCTTTATTGATGCACCAAACTCAATAAAAATGCTGCGCCAGCAAATAAACCGGCAAAAGTCCGGTTCATGACTTTTTGTTGTTTCGGTGATCTAAGTAGCCTTAAAACTTTAGCCGCCAGTCCGGTATAACCGGCCATCACAATCAGATCAATCGTCACCATTGTCGCAGCCATAATCAAATACTGAATCCATTGTGGCTTGGACAAGTCCAGAAATTGCGGCAAGACGGCCAGTAAAAATACGATGGCTTTAGGATTAGTGATATTAACCAAGAAACCATTCAGTACCAATTTCCCTCTCGATTTTCTCGCCAATTCATGTTTAATTTCGATAGATTGTGCAGGTGCTTTCCACTGCAAAATAGCCAAATACAATAAATAACTGACACCAAACCATTTCACCACTAAAAATGCCCATGGGGTTGTCGCAAACAAAACTCCCACGCCTGCCGCAACCACTGCAATCTGTACCAATAATGCCAGTTGCAGACCCAGCGCATTCCAGTAACCATGCCGAAAACCATAATTCAGTCCGCTCGACATCGATGCAATTGCACCAGCACCCGGAGAGACACTAATCACCCAGCAGGCCAACATATAGGCAAACCACATTTGATAGGACATGAACATTTCACTCAGCAAAACTTGCACAATATTATATGAATTTTCCAATAAAATCAGGCTAAAAACTTGCTTAAATATAAGGCACTGCACTATTCACTCTGCATAGCTTCAGGCACAATATGTACATTAAAAAACAGGATCTATCCTTACAGGAGCCATGAATGACAGCCCAATCGGTAATCTTGCCACTTCCTTCAGATCATGCTCGCTTTATTGTTTTACGTCTTAAAGATTTGAGTATTGAAAAATTAAAAGAACAACTCGAACATTTGTTTACTTCTCGTGATCGTCTTATTACGCAACATCCTCAAGCACAAATTAAAACGGCAGTGGCTTTTGGTCCTGAACTGTGGGCAAAACTTTATGATCAAGCTCCTGCAAGCTTTAAACAACTCGAGCCGATTCAAGGTTCGTTTGATATGCCGGTTGTTCCAGCAGATGTACTGATTCATATTGCCAGTGCCCGTGCTGATATCTGTTTTGCGCTCAGTCAGGCTTTTTTTGAAGGTATTCAGGACCAGGTTCAGGTGCTGGATGAGCGGGTTTGCTTCCGCTATTTTGATGGTCGTGACATAACTGGCTTTATTGATGGAACTGAAAATCCGCAATTCCCGGATGATCGTGCTGAAGTCGCATTATTAGGTGAAAACGCTGGTATTTTCCAAGATGGTTCATTTATTTTTGCCCAGCGTTACGCGCATAACCTGGAAAAATGGAAAAAGCTAAAAGTTGATACTCAGGAACAGGTTATGGGTCGTACCAAACTTGAATCTATTGAATTGGATGATGAAGTCAAACCTGAAAATGCGCATGTGGCACGTACTGTAGTTGAAGATGAAGAAGGTGAAGAAATGGAAATTCTGCGTCATTCTTTACCGTATGGGGATGGCCGTGGTGACCAAGGCTTATTCTTTATTGCCTATACCAAAGACCTTACAATTATTGATGCTATGTTAGAACGTATGTTCGGTACCTCTGGCGATGGAATTCATGACCGCCTGCTGCACTTCGTAACTCCGCTGGATGGCGCATATTACTTTGCACCGAGTGAGGAGTTGCTGGAAGAGGTTTTGGAACGGTAAAAGAAGAAAGACACCTACACTCATAATATATCCTGAATCCTGTTTAAGCCAATAATTAACATTACTCCTATAGTTGATTCAAGCAGGATTCAGGGTAAATAGCATAATGAAAACTAGAATCTAAAATAGTACTCATTATTCCTTATTTTTCTGATTATCCTATACGGAACTTGCTGCTACACTGATTCAGATCTCATTCTTCAAGGCCAAGGACATGCTGGAACTCCCTTCTAAATTACCTGATTTGGGCGTGACCATTTTTAGTACCATGTCGGCCTTGGCACAAAAACTCGGAGCCTTGAATCTTTCTCAAGGATTTCCGGACTTTGCAGCGCCTCCTGCCTTGATTGAAGCTTTAAACCGGGCCAGCCAGAATGGATTTAACCAGTACGCTCCGGGAGATGGTCTGCCAGTCTTGCGAGGTCTAGTGGCAGATCTCTATCAGCAGCGTGATCAACTGATCATTGATCCTGTCGAGGAAATCACGATTACGCCTGGGGCGACAATTGCGATTTTTTGTGCCATTCAAGCCACGGTGTGCGCCGGGGAAGAAGTGATTATTTTCGATCCAAGCTACGACAGTTATGGACCTGCGGTACAACTGGTCGGGGCAAAGCCAGTGCATATTGCTTTACAGCATCCTGATTTTTCTGTGGACTGGAATCAGGTCAAAGATGCCATTAATGACCGTACCCGCGTGATTGTGGTGAATACTCCGCATAATCCGAGTGGGAGTGTGTGGTCCAAGGCAGACTGGCAACAGCTGATCGAGCTGATTCGCGAGCGCAATATTGTGGTGCTGTCCGATGAAGTCTATGAACATCTGGTTTTTGACGGCGTTCAGCACTATTCGGCCTGGTCATTTCCAGAACTTCGTGAGCGGAGTTTTGTGATTGGTTCTTTTGGTAAAACCTTCCATGTCACTGGCTGGAAAACCGGATTTTGTATTGCTGCACCCGCACTGATGAAAATGTTCAGACAGATTTATCAGTTTGCCAGTTTCTGTGGTGTGACGCCCGTTCAGGTTGCCTTGGCGGAATATATGCAACTGCATCCTGAGCATATACCTGAACTGTCCTCTTTCTATCAAAACAAACGGGATTTATTTAACTCATCCATTGAAACGTCACGCTTTAAATGGACACCTTCTCAAGGGACTTATTTTCAGAACTTAGATTATTCAGAGATTCGGCCTGAGCTCGATGATTTTTCCATGTGCCATTTTCTGGCAGAACAACATGGGATTGTCGCGATTCCAGTCTCCGCGTTCTACCAGCACCCTCCTGCCGATTTACGTCTGCTCAGGTTCTGCTTTGCAAAAAAAGAACAAACTCTGATCCAGGCAGGTCAAATTCTTTCAAAGGTTTAACTCACCTTTTAACTAAAACTCTCATAAAATAAATGCCTTAGTTACTTAAAAGCTAAGGCTTTTTCTTATATTCTGCCGAATAATAGCTGCATCAACAAATAGATGATAATTCAATCACAGGATGTCGCATGGCACAGCACTCACTGATTCATCAACAGAATTTATGGAAAGCCTTTCTGGTATTTCTGTTGCCATTAATTGCGACCAATATCCTGCAAAGTCTCTCCGGCACGATCAATACGGTTTTTGTGGGACAAATGCTCGGAGTGAATGCGATTGCTGCTGTTGCCGTTTTTTTCCCGATCCTGTTTTGTCTGATGGCCTTTGTGATTGGTTTATCGGCCGGCTCTACCGTATTGATTGGCCAGGCTTGGGGCGGGAAAAATATAGAAAAAGTGCGCTGTGTGGTCGGTTCAACTTTATTTATGACCTTGATTGGCGGCAGCTTGATTGCACTTTTTGGGGTAATTTTTGCTGAGAATATTCTCTTGGCGCTTGGCACAGATCCGGATGTGATGCATTTATCCTTGCCCTATGTGCAATGGATGCTGGCGGGTAGCCCCTTAATCTTTATCTATATTATTTATACTTCCATCTTGCGCGGTGTTGGGGATAGTACCACCCCCCTGTTTGCTTCCGCACTTACCATTGGGGTCGGGTTGGTGGTGACACCGGTACTGATTGCAGGTTATTTTGGCTTTCCTAAAATGGGCATTATCTCACCGGCGATTGCCACCATTCTGGGAAATCTGGCGGTCCTGTTGTTTTTAATCCTGTATTTGAATTATAGGCAGCATCCGCTCAAACTCGACTGGGCCTTATTAAAAAATATTCGTCATCAACCACAGTTAAGCAGAATGATCTTGAAACTGGGGGTTCCTACTGGTGTGCAAATGGTCACCACTTCAGTTGCCGGACTGGTGATTGTCGGACTGGTCAACCGCTATGGTGCAGAAGCAACAGCGGCCTATGGCGCGGTCAATCAGGTCTTAAATTATATTCAATTTCCCGCTTTGTCGATTGCGATTGCCGCGTCTGTATTTGGTGCTCAAGCGATTGGTGCAGGTAAATCAGATCTGCTCAATAAAGTGACCCGGACTGCGCTGAGTATGAATATCCTGTTTACCGGCAGTCTGGTGATTCTGGCCTATCTGTTCTCCAAATATCTGATGGCGCTATTTATTACCGATCCTAAGGTTGTAGTACTAGGACAACAACTGCTGTTTATTGTGCTGTGGTCAATACTGTTTTTTGGCGCCAGTGCCATTTTTGCTTCAATCATGCGCTCGAGTGGTACGGTGACCGTGCCAATGTTAATCAACATTTTTGCCATTCTCTGTATTGAAGTTCCCGCCGCTTATCTGTTTAGCCGGTGGTGGGGTCTGGAAGGTATCTGGTATGCCTATGCGTTGGCCTTTGTCAGCCTGTGTATTTTGCAGGGACTGTATTATCAGTTTGTCTGGAAGAAAAAAACGGTTGAAGCGTTGATTTAAATGCAGGTTTTTTTACGTGCCTAAAGCATTACAGTAGTTAATACTCTCCTTTGCAAAAAATTAGCCCCTATCACAGCGATAAAAAAACCCGCTTTCGCGGGTCTGTTTTGCATTTTTTTAAGCAGACTTTTTCTTCTTTTTACCAAACTGGGTCGCCAGTGCAGTGACATGCTGATAACCAGTTGGCAAGATCCGCTGGATCAGGTCAATTGCTTTGGCATCATTACCAATCAGCAGACGGCGTTTGTCTTTTTGTACCGCCTCCAGAATTTGACGAGCGGCTTCTGCAGGTGGACAACGCAATAATTTATTAAAATTACGGGCTGATTTTTCCGGATTCATACCTAAAGTCAGCAGACTGTTATTCATTTTTGCCGCATTGGCAATATTGGTACGGATACCGCCCGGATGTACACAGAGCGCACTGACTCCGCAATTTTCCATGTCCAGTTCCTGACGCAGGGATTCAGTAAAACCACGTACTGCAAACTTGGTCGCATTATAAGCAGACTGGGTGGGCTGAGCCGTTAAACCAAACAGGCTGGAAATATTGATGATATGACCATCGCCAGTTTTTTTGATCAGTGGCAAGAATTCTTTGGTTCCGTAAACCACGCCCCAGAAATTGATTCCAACAATCCATTCCAGTTCTTCATAAGACGCCCCTTCAACGGTTGAGCCTAGTGCAACGCCGGCATTGTTAAAGATCATATTGACACTGCCATGATCCTGTTCGACCTGTGCCGCCCAGTTACGCACCTGTTCCAGTTCAGCCACATTCACTTTCTGGATAGTCACACGAACATCACTCTCTTTGAGCAATTCAAGCGTTTGTGCCAGACCTTGTTCATTGATATCACTCAGCGCCAAGTGACAACCCTGCTGGGCCAGTAATATTGCCAGTTGCTGGCCAATACCCGAACCTGCACCGGTAATCGCAGCGACTTTATTTTTAAAATTTTTCATTCAATTTCCTTATGTAAAGAACTGCCATTCCATGACAGCAGGATCTTGTTCTGTTGTTTCAGGAGCTAGCACAGATCCTCAATATAGTTTTGACAATATAGATTGTCAATAATTATCCCATGTCCTTAGAGGCCAAATTTCAGGGCAGCATTTCCATATAGGTCTAAGCGTGATTTATTGCTAAGATATTTAAAATCTTCATGCAGATGAGCACACAGGCCTTATGACCGATTCAATCGACTCAGCAGCAAAATCACGACCCTCCAAAACCAAGGAGCGTCAGTTTAAAGGCCTGTCGATGGCTGAACGACAGCAGGCACGTCGTGAAAAGCTCATCGAAGCCGGAATTGAAGCCTATGGCAGTTATGGTTTTTTTTCAGTTACCGTCAAAGATATCTGTAATGAAGCCAAACTAACCGAACGTTATTTTTATGAATCCTTCAAGAAAAGCGAAGATCTGTTTCAGACCATTTTCTTAAAACTGATTGATGAACTGCAGCAGAATGTGATGCAGGCCATGATGCAGGCATCGAGTGATCCGAAAAAAATGATCGAAGCCGGTTTGAGTGCGCTGCTCACTACCCTGCGTGACAATCCGCGCATGGCACGGATCATTTATATCGATGCCATGCTGGTGCAGGAACTGCATAATCAGGCCACCATTCATGAAACCATGTCACGTTTCGACCGCATGATTCATGCCTTTGTCATGTTGATGATGCCGCAGTTAAATCGCAGCGAGCAGGAAATTTCACTGGTGTCGACTGGTTTAAATGGTTATGTCACCCAAATTGCCATTCGTTGGGTAATGAGTGGTTTTAAGCATTCGCTTGAGGAAGTTTTATCGTCTTGTAGTGTGGTTTTTTTGGCGCTGCTCGAGTCATTTTCCGAGAAAAAATAGCTGTTAAATCCTGTGCTTAATAGGATTTCCTGCATTTACCAGTCAGTTGCAGATTTATGCTGTACTACGGAAATGAGTAAAATTAATTTATGATTTTTTAACAAGTTTCTGCATTATATTTGTCACAAATCTTTGCGAATATCAGCAGTTTTTCCCTTTCTGCAATGATACTGTCATAATTAGTCTTTGTAATAAGCCTGTCATAAATATAAAACGGTTCACCGTTTACATGAAATAGGGTATTGCGTTGTGAAAGATGACTACATATTAATCGTCGATGACGAGCTCCCGATTCGGGAAATGATCCATACCTCTCTGGATATGGCCGGTTTTCAGTGCTTACAGGCAGAAGATGCCAAGCAGGCGCATCAGATGATTGTGGATCAGCGTCCGGCACTGATTTTGCTGGACTGGATGATGCCTGGTGGTGTCAGCGGTGTGGATCTGTGTCGTCGTTTGAAACGTGATGAAAGCCTGTCAGAAATTCCGGTGATCATGCTCACAGCGCGCGGTGAAGAAGACCACAAGGTACAAGGTCTGGATGCCGGTGCCGATGACTACATGACCAAGCCATTCTCGACCCGGGAACTGGTCTCGCGGATTAAGGCAGTACTGCGCCGCGCCAATGCCCTGAGCGGTGAAAAAACCATTGATGCCAATGGTCTGATTCTGGATCCGGTCAGCCAGCGGGTGAATTTTGGTAACAACATTCTGGAAATGGGGCCGACTGAATATCGTTTGCTGGCATTCTTCATGACCCATCCGGAACGTGCCTATACCCGTGCGCAATTGCTGGATCAGGTGTGGGGCGGTAACGTCTATATTGAAGACCGGACCATCGATGTACATATCCGCCGTTTGCGTAAAGTGCTGGAACCTTATGGTGTAGACCGTTTTGTACAAACCGTTCGCGGAACGGGGTATCGCTTTTCGACCCGTTCAGATGTCGCTTTAGGTTAATATCTTTTAAGGTAAATCTTGTTTTATGTATGAACCCTACCCTGTCCCCGAACTGGCACGCGAACATAAAAGAATCCGTTACAGTAGCTTATGGGATTTTGCGAAACAGGATTTACGCTTACTGGCTTTTTTCCTGATTATCGCCAGCTTTATCGGTTTTGGGATTGGGTATTTCTGGGTTTGTATCGTAATTGCTTTCGTGGCGTTCTTTGCGACCCAAATGCGTTCCTTATATCTGGTCAATGAATGGATTTCCAATCGCCCTTATGATGTTCCACCAAATATTGGCGGGATTTGGGGTGCGCTACTTTTCAATGTTTACCGCGCCCAACGTCAGGAACGGATTGTTCAGGCGGAAATGGTCGAACTGATTGATCGTGCCCAGTCTTCACTGGTGGCCTTGCAAGAAGCTGTGGTACTGCTTGATGAAAACCAGCAGATTGAATGGTGGAATCCGGCGGCTGAACGTCTGCTCGGAATCTCCAGTGATGACCGTCGCCGTAATATCCTGACCTTGTTACGCCAACCGAGCTTTATCGAATACTATCACCATATTGATGAATCTCCCGACGGCCTGAAAATGCGTTCTTCGCTGTTTGAAGACCATTATGTGCAGGTCAAAATGACCCGTTTTGGCGGAGAAAGTCGGGTACTGGTCGCTTATGATGTGACCCGGATGCACAATCTGGAACAGATGCGAAAGGATTTCGTCGACAATATTTCCCATGAACTGCGCACTCCTTTGACCGTACTCAGTGGCTATATTGAAACCTTTACCGATCAGGAAGATATCAATCCACGCTGGAAACGCGCTTTTGATCAAATGCAGTCGCAAACCCGACGCATGAATGCACTGGTCAACGACCTGCTGCTGCTGTCACGTCTGGAAAATGATAAGAATATTGCCAAAAACCAGATCATTGAAATGCCGAGTCTGATGAACCAGTTGTTCGATGATGCCCAGGCCTATAATATTGACTATGGTCATACCCTGAATCTGGACATTGACAGCCATTGCGATCTGATCGGTTCAGATATGGAACTGGCCAGCGCTTTTAGTAATCTGATCACCAATGCCATCAAGTACACGCCCAAAGGCGGCACCATCACCATCGGCTGGCATGATGATGGTGAATCGGCCTATTTTGTGGTGCAAGATAACGGTATAGGCATTGATCCCAAACATCTGCCACGACTGACCGAGCGTTTTTACCGCATCGATTCAGACCGTAGCCGCCGGACTGGTGGTACCGGTTTGGGATTGGCAATTGTTAAACATGTACTGATGCAACATCAGGCACATCTGGAAATTGAGTCCAAGGAAAACCAAGGTTCTACCTTTAAGGTGGTTTTCCCCAAAGAACGTCTCAGCTTCCCCGACTAATCTCACAAAATCAAAAAAGGTGCCATCGGCACCTTTTCTTTTAAGCATTTAAGAGCTGATCTGTTTTTCTTTGGACAGTGCACGCGCATAGGCAGCACGTTGTGATACCCGTTTCAG
Source organism: Acinetobacter lwoffii (assembly GCA_963516025.1). GTDB lineage: Bacteria > Pseudomonadota > Gammaproteobacteria > Pseudomonadales > Moraxellaceae > Acinetobacter > Acinetobacter lwoffii_R. Next base: position 122,262 of record CAUPZU010000005.1, on the reverse strand, counting down.
ATAAGCTTGAATGGCCGGATAACTTTGTCCTGTCCGGCTCTGCATGGCCTCCAGAGGAAAACTCATCTGAATATCGGCAAAACTGAAATGCCCGGCAAAATAATCATGCTCGCTTAAATAGCTTTCCAAAAACTGGATATGGTCTTTTAAACGGCTCTGTACAAACTGTTTCTTTACCCCATCACAGATTTTTTTGGCGACTGGTCGAATCAGCAAAGGGGTATGTTTAGGTACAGTAGTCATTACCAGTTGCATTACCAGCAGCGGCATTAACGAGCCTTCCGCATAATGCATCCAGTAACGGTACTGGGCCTTGTCGGCAATATCTTCTGGGCGAAACTGCTGCTTTTCATCATAAGTTTCCTGCAAATATTCCAGGATCGCCGCAGATTCTGCCAGTACCTGACCCTGATCGACCAGAATCGGGGCTTTGCCCAACGGATGGATCTGTTTTAAGGCCGGTGGCGCAGAAAGGTTGGGCTGACGTTTATAGTATTTAACCTCGTAATCCAGTCCTAATTCTTCCATGGCCCACAGGATACGAAATGATCGTGATTGTTCGAGATGATGTAAAACACGCATATTAGACTCATGATTTTATTGTTCTTACTTTTCGAGCATAGCAAAAAGCAGCAGACTCTAGCTCATTTTTTGATGACTGTAATGATATGTATCCTATGTTGTAGATTCACTATTTGAGTTCAACTCAGACAGCGCTCCATATTCCCATCATTTTTAGCATTTATCGGGAAGCACGCATCTGGTCTGGAAATGCAGGCGCTTCTAAACGTGGCCCATCATAGGCAGGAATGGAACCAAAACGTTCATGACCTTCAATCCATTGTTCCCGTGCAATTTTAAGTTCCTCTGTCGTGCGCCCGACCAGATTCCACCACAGTAAGATCGGGCTTTCAAATGGTTCCCCACCAATCAATAACACCCGACTCCTAGCATGAATTTCAGCATTGACCTGCTGTAAGCCTGGCTCCAGGATCAGCATATTATCTTCATTCAGTTCATGTCCATTTATACTAGCCGTCCCCTCAAGCACCATAAAACCATATTCAAATTTCGGATTCAGTGGCAAGCGCATACTGCTACTTTCATCTGCATACAGATCTACGCCCAGCAATTCACTATGCACTTTAACCGGCGATCTGGTATTTAAATATTCTCCCACCAGCACGGTAAACTCGATGCCTTGTTCATTTATGACCGGCAATTCAGGATAATGGTCAAAACCCGGTGCCATATTGATCTTGTCATCCGGCAAGGCAATCCATAACTGCGCTGCATGCATATGCGTTTCACTTTCAGGAGAGACTTCGGTATGTGAAATGCCATAACCCGAGGTCATCAGATTGACCTGCTTGGGACGAATCAACTGCTGATTTCCCAGACTGTCATTGTGCATCATGCTGCCTTCGATCATCCATGTAAAGGTCTGCAGACCAATGTGCGGATGTGGTCCGATATCCAGACCATCTCCTTGCGGGAAAATAGCCGGACCTGCATGATCCAGAAAACACCAAGCACCTATCATGCGCTTATGTCTGCTTGGCAAGGCACGTTTAATCACGGTGCCCTGTCCGATTTCCGCGCGACGTAAAGGAAACTCCTGAATAAACTGATTCACGTACTTTTCACAATCATCGGAATTCGACAGTTCAATATCACTATTATTCGACATGGCTGAGCTTACCTCGGCATTTTCATTCTACTTTTTGAGTGGGTGAGACATGCATTTGACCGATTCAAGATGCCTCTCTGTTCAGGACAATGTACAGGGTCTATGGGCAAAATCTATCTCTGGAAATATTTAGATACGTATAAAGCGTCTCACTAGTCTCATCAATTTAAATCCTGAAAGGCGGATGAGATTTGTATCCAAAGCCCCCAAACTTGAGTTTTAGCAAGTCAATCATGATTTAGGTACATGGCGTTATGAGTTTAAATAAACTGAAGATCAGGAATGTCATTTATGTTTCACGTGAAACGAATCAACAACATCCAAAGCCCCTATAAATAAGATGATTATTCATGTATTTCAATCACTTTCAATTTTACAAAACACAAATTTTGTTACGTTTTAGCTTTAAAAACTTCCCGGATACCCAATTTTTGGGAGGTTATTTTTTACTCAATCACGGCATAATAGGCACCTATAAAAATAATACTGGACCAGGACATGTCTGCTCAGAATGAGAATATATATTCAACGGCGAATGTATCTTTTCAAAATTCGACGACCGATAAATCACTGAAATTATCTGAATGTGATCTGCAGAACCGTCAGCTGATTGAACAGGCGCTGACAGATCCTCATGCCCGTATTCCTGCCCCGTTTCAGCAGTATTTTCATGATTATGTCTATACACATAGTCATCATAACTTGCGTCAAATTAACTATCTGGCGCAAATTGCCTTTTTACTGTATTTCTTTGCCGATATCCTGATTATTCCAGACATGTTTTTTATTTCTGGTCTGATGCGCGTCGTTCTGGTTCTGGGGGCGATGTTTTGCTGTTATTACCTGTTTAAAAAATATAAAAATATTCAGATTTTGGACAGAATCTTGCCGATAGGCACCACTGTAGCTGCAGCGGCCTGGATTAGCTTACTCGCGCTTTCAACCAGTCCCCATGTTGCCACCTATATTTATGCCTCTGCGATCTTTATTCTTATCGCCAATCTCTGTGTGCAGACCCAGTTTAAAGTCGCAGTCTATTGCTCCATCTTGATTGCGCTGTTTATCATGCTTGGGGTGACCCAGTTCATGAGTGCCCCTCAAGCCTTTATTTTTAGTGTGGTCTTTAGTCCACTGTGGTTTTTTAGCATTTATATTAACTGGAATAATATTCTGAATGTGCGGCGTTCTTTTCTGCGCTCCCTGCTTGATGAATGGAACTATCAAACCTTAAAGAATCTGGCACATACCGATGATTTGACCCAGCTCTACAACCGTCGCCATTTTGTCGATATGGCTGAACGATCTATTCATCAATGGCCTAAACATGCCAGTAGCTGCCTATTGATGTTTGATGTCGATCATTTTAAAAATATTAATGATAGCTATGGGCATGATGTTGGTGATCGGGTACTACAACTGATTGCTGAGGTGACCCGTAAAGAAATGCGGCATAGCGATGTACTGGCACGTTTTGGCGGGGAAGAGTTTATCGCCCTCCTGGAAGATACTCAGCTACAAGACAGCCTGATGATTGCAGAACGAATTCGTTGCGCAATTCAAAAGCAGTATATTTATGTCGAACCCAATCATGCCATCCGGTTCACCATTTCGATCGGTGTAGCAGAACTGGAATCCCATACCCAGACTCTGGAAGATCTGATCAAACAAGCCGATATCGCTTTATATCAAGCCAAGAAGTCTGGCCGAAATAGGATTGAGGTCTATCATCCGGATATGCTAAATAAGCCCAAGCCAGCAACAGAAAACCCTTGGAATGTATTTAAACCAGGCAATCAACCGGCCCAGTCAACGGCGAATTAAAGCTGAATCATTAGTCTGTTCTATAAGCCAGGATCATCCTTAGAATGCTTTAATCGGGGATTTCATTTTATAAAATAAATTTGATTCTTCCACTTTTAAAATATCCAACAAAAGAATAGAATATTTTTTATACAACTATATATAAATTTCATCTTATTAATTTTTATATATTTTAATTTGAGAAGGCTGCATGCCGCATAATAATGAAAAAGAATCACGTACTCTGATTCAGGAGTCTCTTCAAGATCCGCTGGTTCGTATTCCTGCGCCTTTAAAACCAGCCTACTATGCTCATCAGAAAAAACTCACTTTAAAATACTTATTACAGGTTAATTTATTCGCACAGCTGGCATATGCCTCTTATACCCTTGCTGATATTCTGGTGCTGAATGATATTCTCAATTTGCTCATTTTGACCAAAATCAGCTATACCATCCTGATCGTACTGATCACGATCTGGATGTATCACTCTTACCGCAATTTACCTGTGTTTGATTTACTCTTACCTACCTCAATTATTGGCGCAAGTGCCATCTGGTTTTTTAATCTAAATCAGTCTGAAAGTGCTTATACCCTCATTTATCAATATGCCTCCTTGGTTTTTATTGTGTTGGCCAATTTATGTGTGCAGATCCGGTTCTGGCCGTCTTTGATTACTTCGAGTCTGATTACTTTGATGATTTACATCGGTGTATATTTCAATACTCGATCTGACCTGTACCAGATGTTTTTATTTTCCCTGATTTATCTACCAGTATTGACCTTCAGTCTATATATTAGCTGGAGCTCGACCTTAAAATCATGCATGGTATTCTTGCAGCATACCCTGAATGAATATAACCGGCAGGCCTTTGAAAATATGGCCCATACCGATTCCCTCACCGGCCTGAATAACCGTCGCTGTTTTGAATATCTCGCGCAACAACTGGTACAACAGAATTTTGATCAACCGGTACCTATGAATTTACTGGTATTTGATGTGGATCATTTTAAGCAGATTAATGATCGTTATGGTCATGATATCGGAGATCAGGTCTTACAGACGATTGCCCTGAGCACACGCAGTGAAATGCGACAGCATGATATTTTGGCACGCTATGGCGGTGAAGAATTTATTGCATTTTTACCCGAAACCTCTCTGGATGAAGCGCTAAAAGTTGCCGAGCGTTTAAGGCATAACATTGAAAATATTGTGATCGATCTAGACAGCCAGCATCGTTTCAGTTTTAGCATTTCGATTGGTGCTGCCATTCTGGAAAGCTGTGAAACAGATTTAATGACCCTGATTAAACAGGCCGATATTGCCTTATATCAGGCTAAAGCCAATGGACGGAATCGGGTTGAAGCTTATGATCCAGATCTGGAGCAAAGTTTAGCTGGGGAGCTGCAAAACTGGCAGGTTAAACCGGCTTAAATTACCCGTTAAAAATTATCTTCATCAAAACGATCTTGGTCGATTTTATAGATATGAAAACTACGTTCTATTTGTACACCTAAACCAAATTCAATCATTAAAGACGTCAGCTTATCGCCATCAATTAAAACAATACCGGATTTTCTTGCCGACTCAATGGCCTCTTTACTGAAACTTGACGTAGTAATGAATACACCCTTCTTAGCAACTTGATCGGCCAAAGCACCTTTAAACTGTTGAATGTCGGGACGACCAACAGTATCTTTCCAACGTTTCGCTTGGATGTAAATTTTATCTAGCCCTAATCGATCTTCACTAATTACACCATCAATTCCACCATCGTTGGTTTTACCAATCGCTTGAGCTGCATCTTGATGTGAACCGCCGTAGCCCATTGCCACCAGAAGATCGACAACCAGCCTTTCAAAAAATGAAGGAGATTTATCTTTTACCATCTGAAGCAAATCACTTTTCAAATCAGATTTTAATAATTCCGTTGTGTTCTGGATTGTTTCTTCTGGAGTCTGAGTTTCTTGGTAACTATTTAGGCTTTCAATAACTTGTAGATTCCCGATCCCAAACTCATCTTTATTTTTCTTTCCTAATTTAAAATCTGAAAATCCGTTGAACTGTGCTAAATATTCATTTGTTATAGCATCTAAACTTTTTAAATCAACCTGTCTACCCAAGCTACTAATCTCACAATATGCTCTCTTCGGTTGTTGAACTAAGCCCGCCTTAACTAAGTAGGTCTTTGCCCATGCCACTCTATCTTTAAATATATTTTTCCCGCTCGGAAGAATTTTATTTAAATCCTCTTCGTGTAAATTGGAACGTTCAGCTAGGATATTCGCAGCATCCGAAATTTTTATTGGCTCATTTAATTCTGATAATAATTTCATTAAAGGCAGCATTAATTGATCATAAGTAGGTAAAGGCATTTTTTAGCTTTTAAAGGTTTATTTTTATTCAGTATAAATCAAAAAAAGAGCGCCGAAGCGCTCTTTTTTATTAGGTTATATCTGATAAACCAGATACTGCCACGCGCATAGCGCTTGGCGTAATTTAGGCGGACAGCAGTGCTGTCCGAAACCCCTAAATTACTCCCATTCAATTGTTGCTGGTGGTTTAGACGATACGTCATACACAACACGAGAAACTTCAGCAATTTCATTCATGATACGGGTCGAGATCTTATCGACTAAATCATAAGGAAGATGCGCGAAACGAGCCGTCATAAAGTCCACGGTTTCTACCGCACGCAGTGCAATCACCCATGCATAACGACGGCCATCACCGACTACACCCACCGATTTTACTGGCTGGAATACTGCAAATGCTTGAGCAGTCTTGTCATACCAGCCGCTGGCACGCAGTTCCTGCATGAAAATGTCATCCGCAAGACGTAAAATGTCTGCATATTCTTTTTTCACTTCACCCAGGATACGCACACCAAGACCTGGGCCCGGGAATGGATGACGGTAGATCATGCTGTGTGGCAAGCCTAAAGTCGTACCCAATTTACGTACTTCATCTTTAAACAAGTCACGTAATGGTTCAACCAGTTCAAACGCTAGATCTGCTGGTAAACCGCCCACATTATGGTGTGATTTAATCACATGCGCCTTACCCTGCTTGCTTGCAGCAGATTCAATCACGTCTGGATAAATCGTACCTTGTGCCAGGAATTTTACGCCATCTAATTTACGTGCTTCTTCAGCGAAGACAGCAATAAATTCACGGCCAATAATTTTACGTTTTGCTTCAGGATCAACTTCACCTGCCAGCGCAGTCAAGAAACGCTCTTCAGCATCAGCACGAATCACGCGGATACCCATGTTATCAGCAAACATTTGCATCACTTGATCGCCTTCGTTCAAACGAAGCAAACCGTTGTCTACAAATACACAGGTCAGCTGATCACCGATCGCTTTATGCAACAGCGCTGCCACTACAGATGAATCCACACCACCAGAAAGTCCTAGTAATACTTTTTCATCACCAATCTGCTGGCGAAGCTGTTCTACACGTAGATCAATAATGTGTTCTGGCGTCCACAGACCGCGACAACCACAAATTTGATGAACGAAGTTCGACAGTAATTCTGCGCCTTTAGACGTATGTGTCACTTCAGGATGGAACTGAATACCATAGAAACGGCGAGTTTCGTCAGAAACCATAGCAATTGGACAGCTAGGCGTTTGTGCAGTGATCTGGAAGCCTTCTGGAATACGGGCAACCTTGTCACCATGGCTCATCCAGACATGCAGCTGGTTTTCACGGTCCTGTAAATTACCGATCAGCTTGTCACGTACAACAATATCTACTTCTGCATAGCCAAACTCATGCACAGTACCTGGCTCAACTTTACCGCCAAGTTGTTCGCACATGGTTTGCAGACCATAACAAATACCCAATACCGGCACACCCAGCTCGAATACCACTTGTGGCGCACGCGGGCTGCCTTCAAGGTGAACGCTCTCAGGTCCACCAGACAAGATGATACCGTTTGGATTAAATGCACGAATGTCTTCTTCAGACATATCATAGGCATACATTTCAGAATATACACCAGCTTCACGAACACGACGTGCGATGAGCTGACTATATTGAGAACCGAAATCCAGAATCAGGATACGATCTTCAGTAATTTGAGTATTGGTAGTCATGACGAACAACTATGAAAGGCAAACGAAAGATAAGCGCCGTATTCTAACATTTTTCAGCGCATTAAGCACACAATTCGCATGAGGTATGCATTTAGTTGATTGCATTATATTTCTAGCACAACAAAGCATCCCTTTGGATGCCTTGATTGGTCTGTCATTTTTATATTTTTAAGCTCAAGATTTAATCCAATTAAGCCTGTTTTTATAAAAATCCGAAGATAATATGTAAGAGAAATTTTTGCTTAATTGAAGATGGATGAAGCCTTAATTATTTTACTTTCTGGTACTGACTTTCATGCCCCGGGCTGTTAGGATTTGACCACACTTTTGCTTGTACTGGGCTCATGGAACTGATTGATTTTATCTTGCATGTTGATGATCACTTGCTTGAATTTATCACTAATTACGGGATCTGGATTTATGCCATTCTTTTCCTGATTATCTTTGTAGAAACAGGTCTGGTGGTCATGCCGTTCCTGCCTGGCGACAGCTTGCTATTTGCAGCAGGTGCACTGGCAGCCTCTACTGGTGCAATGGATCCATGGGTGCTGATTCCACTCTTGTTTGTTGCGGCAGTTCTGGGTGACACCCTGAATTATCATATTGGTAAATATATTGGTCCTCGGGTTTTCGAGATCGAATCGCGCTTCATCAATAAAAAACACTTATTGGCGACCCAGCAATTCTTTGCCAGACATGGTGGTAAGACCATTATTTTTGCGCGTTTTGTTCCTTTTGCCCGTACCTTTGCACCCTTCGTTGCCGGTGCTGGCAGCATGAATTACAAATATTTCCTGACCTATAATGTAGTAGGTGCATTTGCCTGGATTAGCTCATTTGTCATTTTGGGCTATATGTTTGGCAATATGCCGATCGTCAAAGACAACTTCACCTATCTAATTTTTGGCATCATTATTTTAAGTGTATTGCCAGGTGTGATTGGCTTTATTCAACAAAAGCTCAAAAAAAGTAAAACAGCTTAAGAACTTTTTACATTAAGATTCTTTTACAGCCTGTGCGTTTAATCCCAGAGCTTGATCAAGAGTGGGATGAGACAAAGCAGGACAAATAGAGCCGCGCCTTTATAAATGAGGCCGGCTTTTATTTTTTCAGATGGACTGGTCAATATGGCCTGACCAAAGACCATCCAGAATATCCCGACCGGAACGGTACTCAAGCTAAAGGCAGCAAAAACCAGAACGAAGTTGGTCGGGCTTTGCCAGGTTTCCATCGGTAAAATTCCAGAGGCCAACAATGCTGCTTTAGGATTTTTTAGGGTAGTTGTAAACATTTGCCAGGGGCGAATCTGCGGATGGTTCTTGCTGTAGCGTTCTAACTGCTGGGCCTTATATAAATGCAAGGTCATCCAGCCCACACAGATGGTACTCAGCACATAGACCAAGCCTTTAAAATTTGGCCAGATCGGTGACGCCAGATGAATCAACAAGGCCCAGACATTAATGGCATAAAAATAGCCGAGTAAAATGGCAGGAAGATAGAGACTGGTTTTGGCCTGCCCCTGCTGATAAGCAGAGCTAGCTACCAAGGCATTGGCGGGCCCTGGAACCATCAGCACAGCAATGAGTCCTAAAACAAATAACCAATTTTCAATCATCGCAATGAACTTTTCCGGGCCAAGGTTGTAGCTTAATCAATATGGGAGTGTGATAACAAGCTTATAAATTTCAGATTTTTATACAGTCTGGTCAATTTCCTGTGAGTTTTATCTTAATTTAAGCCACACTTTTCTTGTTTAAAGCAATAAAAAATGCCGACCCGAAGTCAGCATTTATCCGTTTAATGTTGAATGATTTATTTAGGCGTCGCCTGCCGAACGATGATCGAACAGTTCTTATAACGCGCGGCCTGTACAATCGCTTCCTGCTCGCCTAAAAGCCGTGCCAGTTCGGTTCTTTTGGTATCGGATGACTGTCCCATATTGACTGAAACACTCGGGCCAATACCCCATCCACCGCGACTACCCCAACCACCGCCAAGACCAACGCCCACACCGACGCCAGTACGTTTCGGTGGTTCAACGCCATTGTCGATATACTGCTGAATACGATTATATTCACCCTGTAATTGCGAACAACCCAAAGTCTGATAGAGGGTGGGCGACACATAAGTCGGTTTTACCGGCGTTGCACAGGCACTCAGTAATGCCAGTGCAGCAATACTCAGGCTTACTTTCACAAGTTTCATAGCTAACTCGATCTTAATTCTGCTCTATCTCATTGAACAACGATTGATAGGCCTGAGTCAATTTATGATCAGTAGCCAAATGAATCAAAGGCTGATTTTTCTGATGAGATTCTTTCATCAAGATCGAGGGTGGCAACATACTGTCGAGGACCGGTAAGCCTTCATCTTTGAGCTGTTGTACCACTTCACGCGGTAATTTGGCCTGTGCCTGAAACTGGTTCACGACAATCCCTTCGATTTCCAGCCCTTCATTATGGTCATCCTGGGTTTCAATGACATTTTCAATCAGGGTCTGTAGGGCACGTTTAGAAAATACATCACAGTCAAATGGAATCAGCACGCGGTTCGCCGCAATGAGAGCAGAGAGGGTAAAGAAATTGAATGCAGGCGGTGTATCAATAAATACCCGGTCATAATGCCCCGACAGTTGTTGCAAGGCATCTCGTAGCTTATAAATCTTGTGCTTGGACTCCAGTGCATGGGCCAATGCACCCAGCGTTGGACTAGCCGGAATGACATCCAGATGTTTAAAAGAGGATTGATGCACATAACTTTCCAAGCCTTTGCTACGACTTTTTAAAATCGAGCCAATCGCATTGCCGAGTAGGCCCTTGCTTTGCTGATTACCGAGTACATCTTCAAAATAGTTTTCGATATTTGGTTCGAGTGCCGGCTTGTCACTAGAATACGTCGCATCATCGCCCAGCACATACTGGCTAGAGTTGGCCTGCGGATCCAAGTCAATCAATAAGGTTTTTAAGCCCTGATGTGCACTGATTGCTGCCAGATTGACAGTAATACTCGACTTGCCTACCCCACCCTTTTGATTAAATACCACACGTGTACGCATGTCCCCTCCTCACATTTTTAATTACTTTTACCACATTTGTATTTTTTAATTATTTGCATGGACTGGCTGTGCTGATCATCACAGCCAGCCTGCTTTTAGCCAAAATTCGGCTTGATCATCACCAAAGCCAGAATAGACACCAATGAAACTACAGCAATAACTAAGCCAGCCCGACGCTGCGACAGCAAGATCGAATCATCTTTTTTATAGGCTTTGCCTAGCGAGGACACCAGCACCAAAAATAAAATGACTTTGGCATAGAACCAAGGCTGTACATCAAAGTCTTTCAGGACGAGCGACACAATGCCGGTCAGTGCAATCACCGTGATAGCTAAATGCTGTAAAGCGACTAGCGCTGTACGTGCCACCGGATTAGGTAAATTCCCTTGTGTACCGACAAACAAGGTCAAGGCACGGGCAAAAATGGCGACAATGGCCAGTCCTGCTGCCGACATATGAATAATCTTGACTAAAAGTTGGGTTTCCATCATGTCCTCTTAGTTTTTAGGTGCATGTGCACAAGCCGGACTGGTGGTGTCCTGACCAGCCCATTCTTCAGGCAAAAATGCATGAATGGCCAGCGCATGAATTTTGTCTTTTGAAAGCAGATCACCTGCAGCAGCATAAACTTTCTGATGACGCTGGACTGGACGTAAACCGGCAAAAGCCTGACTCACAATCACGGTTTTAAAATGCGATTCTTTTCCCGGGAAATAACCGCCATGACCCGAAGATTCATTCACCACTTCCAAATAGGTTGGGGATAATTGCGCCAAACGGTCTTTCAGTTGTTGTTCTAAGCTCATGGCCTGACTCCGATCTGCAAAAATATAGTCTCAGTATACCTTGTTCTGTCGAGTATTTCGGTAATCTGTACAGGTGCAATCCGTTGATTGTGGCCAAGTTTCATTGATTTTTATATGAATATTGGTTATTTATTGGCTAGTCCACAGCATTTTGCTTTTATTTTATGCAATTGATGCAAGATTTTTAACAAAGGTGTTGACCACATTTTTGCATGCTGTATTATACACGGCATGCGGGAATAGCTCAGTTGGTAGAGCATAACCTTGCCAAGGTTGGGGTCGGGAGTTCGAGTCTCCTTTCCCGCTCAAAATTTTTTCATTTAGTTTTTTCATTTAAAAAACTTTATAGACTCCGCGGGAATAGCTCAGTTGGTAGAGCATAACCTTGCCAAGGTTGGGGTCGGGAGTTCGAGTCTCCTTTCCCGCTCCAGATTCTAAAAAAGCCCTGATCGAAAGATCGGGGCTTTTTTTATACTAATATTATTTTTTTAAATGATCCTTTCATTCTTATTTCACTCAATAAAAAATTCTTAAAGTACTTTCTGATTTTATAATCAAGGTGTGACCATGGCACCCCTACGACAATAAAAAAGCCTTAATCAAAAGATCAGGGCTTTTTATATTTCACCAACGCATCAGATGAACTCAAGCTAGCAAACCACTAGCCACAATACAGAGTCCATTTTCAATATAATTAAAAGGTAATTCGCTGATAGTCACGGTATTGCGGTGTCCAGAAATTATGCTCTATTGCTAGCTGTAATTCTTCTACACTGATTTTCGGTGCTACCCCATCTTCAATCGCAGCAAGTGCTACTTTTAATGCAATCTGTTTCGAAATTGACTGTAAACAATCCAGATTTGGCAATAAATCTGCCTGAGGATCTTTCAGTTTCGGAGAACAGTCCGCCAAGGCATTACTCGAGGCCATGAGCATATTATCCGTGACACGTTTTGCACCTGAAGCAACTACACCCAGACCAATGCCCGGAAAGATATAAGAGTTATTGCATTGTGAAATATGATGAATCTGCCCCTGATAATTCACTGGTGCAAATGGGCTACCCGTCGCAATCAACGCTTTGCCCTTGGTCCATTGCAAGATATCTGCCGGAACAGCTTCTACGCGGGAAGTCGGATTGGATAAAGGGAAAATAATCGGTTGCACACTGTTTTCAGCCATGGCTTCAATCACTTCCTGAGTGAATAGACCTGGCTGTCCAGATACGCCTATCAGTACCGTCGGTTTGGCACGCTTAACTACATCTAGCAGAGAAATCATGCTCTCTGCATCTGCCCAGCTTTCTACATTTTCAAGAGGCTGTGCCAGTTTGCGCTGGAAATCTAGTAAATTCGGCTGATTCTCCGTAATCAGACCAAAGCGGTCGACCATAAATACGCGTGCACGCGCTTCGGCATCACTCAGGCCCTCAGCAACCATTTGCTTAATGATCTGTTCTGCAATCCCGCAGCCGGCTGAACCAGCACCCAGGAAAGTAACCACCTGATCTTTGAGCTGTTTGCCTGCTGCGCGCGAAGCAGCAATCAGGCTGCCGACAGACACCGCAGCGGTGCCCTGAATATCATCATTGAAACAACAGATTCGATCACGGTATTTTTCCAGCAAAGGCATGGCATTTTTCTGTGCAAAGTCTTCAAACTGAATTAAGGCATCTGGCCAGCGCTGTTGAATCGCCCGAATCACCGTCTCGACAAAAGCATAGTATTCATCGCCGCTGATTCGTGGTTCACGCCAGCCCATATAAATCGGGTCATTTAACAACTGCTGATTATTGGTACCGACATCAAGAGTAATCGGTAAGGTATAGGCCGGACTGATCCCGCCACATGCGGTGTAGAGTGCCAGTTTTCCAATGGGAATCCCCATACCACCGATGCCTTGATCTCCAAGACCCAAAATGCGCTCACCATCTGTAATCACAATCACTTTCACGTTCTTTTTATTGATATTGTGAATAATCTGGTCGATCTGATCACGGTCAGGATAGGAAATAAAGATCCCACGATGACGGCGATAAATATCAGAAAAGCGCTGACATGCCTCACCCACAGTCGGGGTATAGATAATCGGCATCATCTCACTGAGGTGATTTTCAATCAGATGGTAAAACAGGGTCTCATTGGTATCCTGAATATTCCGCAAATAAATATGCTTGTTAATATCACTGCTAAAAGCACAATACTGCTGATAAGAACGCTGACTTTGTTCTTCAATCGTCTCGGTGACATGAGGAATCAAGCCATGCAAGTTAAAGCTTCTACGCTCTTCTTCAGAAAATGCAGAGCCTTTATTGAGTAGTGGGAGTTCTAGCAGAGTATTTCCAGCATAAGGAATATATAAAGGGCGTTTACTGTTCAAATTTTCTCTGGGCATTATTTAACTCATCTAATCAATCTTCGGCAGTTCTGCCAAAATAGTCACATCACTTTGTTTATTTTATATAGCTTAGCCTGATTTTAAGCTGTTAGGTCATTTAGCAAATTTATAATACTTGTAGCAGGATTTTATAATCTGATAACACTCATTTTCAGCCTAGGTTTTGGACGGTTTCTAAAATTAATCCCTATTCGTATTTTTAATTTAAATCGGCAGCAAGATCTGTTTGACAAAAAACCTCAGCTCATCAAGGATAAAGCATAAATTTAATAAGACCAACGAGTATAACAATGAGTGAACTGCAACCGCTTTATCAGCCCGATATTTTGGGGACAGGTTATGAGCAAGCGACCTTAAACTTTCCCGATGATTATGAGGGCAAAGTCGTAGCAACCCTGATCCGTAAAAAAGCAGCCCAACCTACAAAAAAAGCAGTTCTATATATTCACGGCTTTATCGATTATTTTTTTCAGACCGAAATGGCAGAGCGCTTTAATCAGCATGGTTTTGATTTTTATGCGCTGGATTTGAGAAAATACGGCCGTTCGATTCTGCCGCATCAAAAATATTATAACGTGTATGACCTTGCTGAATATGATGCAGAAATTACCCAGGCACTCGACATTATAGCAGCCGAGGGTCACGATGCTGCCCTGCTCTGTGGTCATTCTACCGGCGGCCTGACCACGACCTTGTATGCGGCACATCATCCGCAGCATTCTTTAATTAAAGCACTTTGGGTCAACAGTCCATTTTATGACTTCAATATGAATCCGATTAAACGTGCGCTTGGCATTCCGCAACTGAGCAGACTGGCTAAAATTTTTCCCAATCTTAAATTTCCAAGCGAGCTGAACAAGTGGTATGCCACCAGCCTGCATAAGGATTTAAAAGGCGAATGGGACTTCAGTCTGGACTGGAAAAAGACCCGCTACCCGATGGTTCGGATCAGTTTTATTCGTGCCATTCATGAGGCACAGAAAGAAATTCATCGCGGTGTTCAGCTCGATGTTCCGGTATTGATCATGCATTCGCATCAGACTTTGTATCCTAAAAAATGGGGCAAAGCCGCACAGAGCAGTGATGTGATTTTAGGCATTAAAGACATTCAGAAATATTCCAAAAAAATCAAAGGCGATGTCACGATTCAAAGTATCCAGAACGGTTTACATGATCTGGTACTTTCAGAGCAATCTGTGCGTGAGCAGGTTTATCAGCAACTATTTCAATGGCTGCATGACAAAGGGCTTTAGATAAACGTGGAAGGAGAAATGAAAGTTACCCTCATTTCTCCTGCTTGGCTTCTTTTGAATCCTTATTAGGTTGGAATGTAATCAAGCACATTGAAAATATGCCAATCTTTCGATGTTTTATAAATGCTATAAGCCCTTGTTTTTAAATTTAAGACTTGAGAATTTATAACTTTTATTCTTCTACTGCTTGTCTCCAAATATTGTCTTTTGTAGCAAGCCTGTAAACAAACAACCGCCCGTCTTTTTCCCTCTTTATAGTAGAGCTGAATGCAGAAGCGCCTATATTTTTTGATCGGCAACATGCGCTCGACCTGCACCACTAACAATCATATAAAGGAATAGATTATGCGTTATGCAGACCCCAATACTGACGGTTCAAAAATTCAATTTAAAGCACAATACGATAATTTCATTGGCGGCGAATGGGTCGCTCCGGTCAAAGGTGAATACTTTGACAATATCTCTCCGGTAGATGGCAAAGTCTTTACCAAAGTGCCGCGCTCTTCTGTAGAAGACATTGAATTGGCCTTAGATGCAGCGCACAAAGCCAAAGAACAATGGAACCGGTCATCGCCGACCACCCGCTCCAATATTCTGTTGAAAATTGCAGATCGTCTGGAACAAAATCTGGAAATGTTGGCTGTGGCAGAAACCTGGGACAATGGCAAACCGATCCGTGAAACGCTGGCTGCCGATATTCCGCTGGCTATTGACCATTTTCGTTATTTTGCCGGCTGTATCCGTGCTCAGGAAGGCGGCATTTCCGAAATCGACGAAGATACGATCGCCTACCATTTCCATGAACCGCTTGGTGTAGTCGGACAAATCATTCCCTGGAATTTCCCGATTCTGATGGCCGCCTGGAAACTCGCGCCTGCCCTGGCTGCAGGCAACTGTATTGTGCTGAAACCTGCAGAACAGACCCCGGTCAGTATTCTGGTGCTCGCTGAACTGATTCAGGACATTTTGCCACCGGGCGTGTTGAACATCGTCAATGGCTACGGGGTCGAAGTCGGCCGTCCACTGGCGACCAATCCCCGTATTGCCAAGATTGCCTTTACCGGCTCAACCGCAGTGGGTCAGCTGATCATGCAATATGCGACTGAAAATATTATTCCGGTGACTCTGGAACTCGGCGGTAAATCACCAAATCTGTTCTTTGCCGACATTATGGATCAGCAAGACGATTATCTGGACAAGGCACTGGAAGGCTTTGCCATGTTTGCCCTGAACCAGGGTGAAATCTGTACCTGCCCATCGCGTGCGCTGATCCAGGAAAGCATTGCCGATGAATTTCTGGCGCGTGCGGTAGAACGGGTGCAACGCATTAAAACTGGACATCCACTGGATACTGACACCATGATTGGCGCGCAAGCCTCACAGGAACAGCAGGACAAGATTCTGGGCTGTATTGCCACTGGCCGTGAAGAAGGCGCACAAATCCTGATCGGTGGTGAAGCACGTCAGGAAGTGGGTCAAGGTTTCTATATTGAACCGACCATCTTTAAAGGCACCAATGACATGAAGACCTTCCAGGAAGAAATCTTCGGGCCTGTACTGGCTGTGACCACCTTTAAAGACTTCGATGACGCGATCAAGATCGCCAACGATACGATTTACGGACTCGGCGCCGGGGTCTGGTCGCGTTCCGCACATACCTCTTATCGAGCTGGACGTGCCATTCAGGCTGGTCGGGTCTGGACCAACTGTTATCACATCTACCCTGCGCATGCAGCTTTCGGCGGTTATAAAAAATCAGGCATTGGACGTGAGAATCACAGAATGATGCTGGATCATTATCAACAAACCAAAAATCTGTTGGTGAGCTATTCAACCAAACCGGCAGGTTTTTTCTAATCAATCTGATGATTAAAAGCGGGCTTCGGTCCGCTTTTAACCTAATATTTTTTAAAAATTTTAATACTAGGTAAAATTTTCCAGCATTGTTCGTCTAGAATTCCCTTAGAATGACTGACAATAAATGAAAATACTTTCTGAAAACACCTTAATGTCTGAGCTTATGTTGATTTCACCTAAGTTTCTCATTTTTTATGCTTTTTAATTGCTCAAAAAACCTGCATAAAGCCCAGGCTTTCATTTAAAGTCGGCTTTTCATGTTTATCAAGACTGTGTATAACAATGAACCACTAGAGGGAAAGCAATAAGCATAGGCAAAATTGCGCAAAAAGCGTTAGACTATGTACCCAATAATGTCATGATTCGGTCTGATCAAGATCAAAAAAGAAGGTGAAGGTTGATGCCGCTCAATACTGTTGAAGAGCTTGTAGCAGATATCCGTGCAGGAAAAATGGTCATCCTGATGGATGATGAAGACCGTGAAAATGAAGGCGATTTGGTGATTGCTGCCACACACGTACGTCCTGAAGACATCAACTTCATGATCACCCATGCACGTGGTCTGGTCTGCCTGACTTTAAGCAAAGAGCGTTGCCAGCAGTTGAATCTGCCTTTGATGGTCGATGCAAACGGTGCCCAGCATGGAACCAATTTTACCCTGTCAATTGAAGCAGCCAAAGGTATTTCTACCGGGATCTCACCGGCTGAACGTGCGCACACGATTCAAACTGCGGTGGCTGCTCATGCCAAACCGGCAGATATTGTACAGCCAGGACACATCTTCCCGCTGATGGCGCAGCCGGGTGGCGTATTGCACCGTGCCGGGCATACCGAGGCAGGTTGTGATCTTTCTCGTTTAGCAGGACTGGAACCGGCTTCGGTGATTTGTGAAATCATCAATGAAGATGGCACGATGGCGCGCCGTCCGGATCTGGAAGTCTTTGCTGAAAAGCATGGCCTGAAAATCGGCACGATTGCCGATCTGATTCATTACCGCATGACCAATGAACAAACGGTAGAGCGTATCGATCAGCAAAGTATTGATACTGAATACGGCAGCTTTAACCTGTATCGCTATCGTGAACTGGGCAATCCGGATATTCATTTGGCTTTGGTCAAAGGTGAGCCTAAAGAGGGTGTGACCACAGTACGTGTACATGGTTTTAACCCGACCCGCGACTTGCTCAAACTGAAGAAACAGGATGGCGAACCGGCCTGGAACCTGGATCGTGCCCTGAAAGAAATTTCCAATAGTGATCGTGGTGTACTGGTCTGGATTGGCCAGCGCCATTTACAGGATTTGGGTCCAGCATTAGATACCCTTAAAGCACCAAAAAATGTAAAATCAAATTCTGCACTGTCTCAGCAGTATCAGACCATTGGTGTGGGTGCACAAATTTTGCGTGATTTAGGCGTTGAAAAAATGAAGCTGCTCAGCTCTCCATTGCGTTTCAATGCACTATCAGGCTTTAACTTAGAAGTGGTGGAATACATCACCGCACAACAAACATCTTAAGAAATCATCGAGGTTGTTATGGCAGTTCGCCGTATTGAAGGTATGTTACATCTCGCGAACGAAGACCGTTATGCGATTTTAGTTGGTCGTTTTAACAGCTTTGTGGTTGAACATCTGTTAGAAGGTGCCATTGATACATTGAAACGTCATGGTGTATCAGAGGATAATATCACTGTTGTTCATGCACCTGGTGCCTGGGAACTTCCTGTAGTTGCGAAAAAACTGGCAGCTTCAGATCGTTTCGATGCCATCATCGCGCTTGGCGCCGTGATTCGTGGTAGCACGCCTCACTTCGATTTCGTTGCAGGCGAATGTGCCAAAGGTTTAGGCGTGGTTGGCCTGGACACTGGCTTACCTGTCATTAACGGTGTACTCACTACGGACAGTATTGAACAAGCGATTGAACGCTCTGGAACAAAAGCAGGCAATAAAGGTAGCGAAGCTGCCCTGACTGCGATTGAAATGGTTAACTTGTTAAAGGCTATTTAACGCTATGTCGCAAACACTTCAAGCAACTTATGCAGCAAAACGTAAAGCACGTCGCTTTGCTGTACAAGGAATTTATGAATGGCAAATGAGCCACAATCCGGTGCATGAGATTGAAGCACGTACGCGTGTGGAAAATGCCATGCACAAAGTGGATCTTAGCTATTATCATGAATTGTTGACTCAAGTGGTTGCCAATCATGAAGCATTGGATGCGCTCTTAATCCCGGTACTCGATCGCGAACTTTCAGCACTTGACGGTGTTGAACTTGCGACCCTTCGCCTTGGTGCATATGAACTCAAAGAACACCTTGAGATTCCATATCGCGTCGTTCTAGATGAAGCGATCGAGCTGGCTAAACATTTTGGCGGTGCCGATAGCCATAAATACATCAATGGTGTATTGGATCGTTTAGCGACAACTTTGCGTGCAGCAGAAAAACAGCAGTCTAACTAATAGCGTAGATTCGTTGTATGGCTGAATTTTCGATTATCGACACCTATTTCAATCGCAAGAATGCCAATTCTGTCGATTTGGGCGTCGGTGACGATTCAGCCTTGCTCACCCCCCCTCCTCAGCAACAACTGGTCATCTGTGCCGATACCCTGGTTGCTGGACGCCATTTTCCAATAGACACCGATCCACATGCGATTGGCTGGAAATCTGTGGCTGTCAATTTATCTGATATTGCCGCGATGGGCGCAACCCCGTACAGTATTTTACTCGCATTGAGCCTACCCCAAATTGATCATGACTGGCTAAAAGCTTTTAGTCAGGGTCTGTACGATTGCTGCGATCAATTTGGCGTAAGTTTAATCGGTGGTGATACCACTCAAAGTCCTCATTTAACCCTGTCTGTTACTGCATTAGGCTGGGTGGATATTGGTCAAGCCATTCCACGCTCAGGTGCAAAACCGGGTGATCTGATCTGTGTCAGTGGAACTGTCGGTGATGCAGCTTTTGCACTACAGCATCTTGGTCATCCACTGCAAAAACGTCTGGACTATCCGACGCCACGTTGTCAGCTCGGTGCCGCCTTAAAAGGTTTGGTACATAGTATGATTGACGTCTCGGATGGCTTGGCACAAGATCTTGGACATATTCTCAAAGCCTCTCAAGTCGGTGCCAAGCTGCAACTCGAAAACTTACCGATCAGTCCTGCCCTGCATGCTTTAAACGATGAGCAAAAATGGCAATATGCCCTCGCTGGTGGCGATGATTACGAATTATGCTTTACAATAAGCCCGCAAAATTACGAAAAATTATTGCAAAAACAACTTGATGTTTCGATTAGTATGATCGGCACAATTCAGCAGCAACACGGCTTAACTTTTGAAAAAGATGGCGTAGATCATTCACTTCAATTTAATGGATATCAACATTTTGCATAAACCTGCGATTAATTTTAAAGCCATGTCATGGATCGACCGACTGATTGTCTTTAGTGGGGTTGGTTTTGGTTCTGGTCTGGCACCTAAAGCACCCGGTACCTTTGGTTCGGCCTTTGCACTTTTATTTATTCCTATTTGGCTGCATCTTGGTTTTCTAAACAGTGTTTTTGCCATTGCCATCATGTCCCTGGTTGGCATATATATCTGCGGGCATACTGCTAGAGTCATGGGTGTACATGATGATGGCCGCATCGTCTGGGATGAATTTGCCGGACAATCCATCACATTTTTGCCCCTGATCTACTTAGGTCAGATGAACTGGTTATGGGTGCTAGTCAGTTTTGCCCTGTTCAGGTTATTTGATATCTGGAAACCCTGGCCGATCCGTGTGATTGACCGACAGGTCGACGGTGGCTTCGGCATCATGCTGGATGACATTATTGCCGGTCTTTGGGCGGCTCTTTGTATTTTGCTTTATTTTTACTTCATCGTGGCATAAGCCATATTTAGGATTAGAACATGTCAACGACTGTTATTATTCTTGCTGCAGGTAAAGGCACGCGTATGCGTTCAAGCTTACCGAAAGTATTACAACCCCTTGCAGGACGTTCTTTACTGGGTCATGTCATTGAAACGGCAAAAAAATTAAACGCAGATAATATTATTACCATTTATGGTCATGGTGGTGACCGGGTTCAAACAGCATTTGCACAACAGGATATTAAATGGGTCGAACAGGCTGAACAGCTGGGTACCGGTCATGCCGTACAAATGACCTTGCCTGTCCTGCCTCACGACGGCGTCTCGCTGATTCTTTCCGGCGATGTGCCGTGCATTAATCCTGTAACCTTGCAAAAATTACTCGATGCCACTGCAGCAACCGGTATTGGTCTGGTGACGCTTACCCTGCCAGATGCCAATGGTTATGGTCGTATTGTGCGTGAACAGGGTCAGATCCAGGCCATTATTGAGCACAAGGATGCTTCCGAAGAGCAACGTCAGATTAAAGAAATTAATACCGGTATTTATGCGGTCAGCAATGCTAAATTACATGAATGGCTGCCAAATTTAAGCAATGACAATGCGCAGGGTGAATATTACCTGACTGATATTGTCGCGATGGCTTTGGCAGATGGTATGCAAGTTGCATCTGTAGAACCTGAGCAGGCTTTTGAAGTTGAAGGGGTAAATGACCGTGTGCAGTTGGCTGCTTTAGAGCGTCAGTTCCAGGCTTATCAAGCCAAACAGCTGATGCAGCAAGGCGTACATCTGATTGATCCAAGCCGCTTTGACTTGCGTGGTAATTTAACTGTCGGCCAGGATGTTCGCATTGATATCAACGTGATTATCGAAGGTGATTGCGAGCTGGGCGACAATGTCGAAATTGGCGCCGGCTGTATCATCAAGAATACCAAGATTGCAGCTGGCACCAAGGTTCAGCCATATAGCATTTTCGATAGCGCCATCGTTGGTGAAGATACCCAGATTGGACCTTTTGCACGACTCCGTCCAGGTGCAAAACTCGCAGCTGAGGTACATATCGGTAACTTCGTTGAAGTCAAAAATACCACGATTGGTCAAGGCTCTAAAGCCAACCACTTTACCTACCTGGGTGATGCTGAAATCGGTGCCGGTTCTAATATCGGTGCAGGAACCATTACCTGTAATTATGATGGTGCAAATAAATTTAAAACGATTATTGGTGATCAGGCCTTTATTGGCTCGAACAGTTCATTAGTGGCACCTGTGAAAATTGGCAATGGCGCCACTGTAGGTGCAGGCTCAACGATTACCCGTAATGTGGAAGACAACTGTTTGGCAGTAGAGCGCTCTAAGCAATTTGCCAAAGAAAACTATCCACGTCCGCAAAAAATCAAGAAATAAGGGGAACAAATATGTGTGGTATCGTTGGTGGCATTGCAGAACGTAGCATTACCAATATTTTGATTGAAGGCTTAAAACGCCTGGAATACCGTGGTTATGATTCAGCAGGTTTGGCACTCATTAACAACAGCCAAGTCCTACGTGAACGCCGTGTCGGTAAGGTTGCAAACCTTGAACAGGCTGTGAATGAATCCCAGATTAGCGGTTCACTCGGCATTGCGCATACACGCTGGGCCACCCATGGCAAACCGACTGAAGAAAATGCCCATCCGCATATTTCTGAAAATGTAGCAGTGGTCCATAACGGGATTATCGAAAACTATCAGGAACTCAAAGATGATCTTGAAGCTTTAGGCTATGTGTTTACCTCACAGACTGATACTGAAGTGGTTGCCCATCTGATCAATGATGCGCTGAAATCTACCCCGAGCCTGTTAGAAGCTGTACGTCAAGTAGTACCGCAACTGAAAGGTGCCTATGCACTGGGCATCGTACATACGGATCATCCAGATGAACTGATTACCGTACGTGAAGGCTCTCCGCTCGTCATTGGTGTCGGTATTGGTGAAAACTTTATCAGTTCTGACCAGCTGGCTCTGCTACCGATTACCAATCGTTTTATTTATCTTGAAGAAGGCGATATTGCCCGTTTGACCCGTACCACCATTGAAGTCTTTGTCGATGGTCAACTGGTCGATCGTCCGGTCAAAGAACTGGATGCTGCAGTCAGCAATGCTTCTAAAGGTGAATACAAGCATTACATGCTCAAAGAAATTTATGAGCAGCCTGAAGCGATCAAACAGACCATTTCCCAAGCTTTAAATGGCAATGACCTGCGCGAAGACTTCCTTGCAAGTACGGAACAAGACTTTTCAAAAATCCAGCAAATCCAGATTATTGCCTGTGGTACCAGCTATCATGCCGGCATGATTGCCAAATACTGGTTTGAACAACTGATTGACCTCCCTTGCCAAGTCGAGATTGCTAGCGAATTCCGTTATCGTACTCCGGTGATTGTGAATAACACGCTATATGTGTGTATTTCCCAGTCCGGTGAAACTGCCGATACCTTAGCTGCCTTACGGGATACGCAAAAACGTGCGGCAGCCAAAGGACTGGACATCACTACGATGACCATCTGTAACGTGGCGACTTCTTCGATGGTGCGTGAAACTCAGCATAGTCTGTTGACACTGGCAGGCCCTGAAATTGGTGTGGCTTCAACCAAAGCCTTCACCACTCAGCTTGCTGCATTGATGCTATTGGTACTCAAAATCGGTTCTGTGAGAAATACTATTTCTACAGAACAAATGACGGAGATCACCACAGGACTTTGGCATATGCCTAAAGTCATGCTAGATACTTTACGTCATGATGATGAAATTTTACGTCTTTCTGAACTGTTTGTTGAAAAGCAACACTGCCTATTCCTGGGCCGTGGTACGCATTTCCCGATCGCACTGGAAGGCGCACTCAAGCTGAAAGAAATTTCCTATATTCATGCTGAAGGTTATGCTGCAGGCGAACTGAAACACGGACCATTGGCACTGGTCGACAATGACATGCCAGTAGTGATTCTGGCACCACAGGATGACATGCTGGACAAACTGAAATCCAATATGGAAGAAGTTCAGGCACGTGGCGGCGAGCTATTTGTGTTTGCTGATGAAAACAGCGGCATTAAAGCCAAAGAACGCCAGCATGTGGTACATATTCCGTCAGTCAATGCAGTACTGGCACCGATTGTGTATAGTATCCCGGTGCAGTTACTCTCTTATCATGTGGCAGTGCTACGTGGTACGGATGTAGATCAGCCACGTAACTTGGCAAAATCGGTTACCGTAGAATAATTAAAATTGAATCGAGGCTGACCTGTGTTCACATAATTAAGTTTGTATCAAATAATTAAGTTTAGATTTAATTATTTTATTTTGTACATTGATGAAGTACACAAATAGCACATCCAACCCTTTAGGTATGGTAGTTCTCTGCCAGATCTAAAGGGTTTTTAATGTGAAAAATCTAAATTAAAACCGATATCATAAAAACAAATTTTTTAAATATGAAACATATTGAATAACATATAGTTATTTAAACTTCTTATTTAACACCTACTAAGTATCATTTTTTTAATTTCCCCTGCAAACATCATTCTTTTTTAAGGTATTTTTTGCCTTTCTGAGCAAAAAATAATGTTCTAAAATGAAAAAATTCAGACAAACTTAATTATATTCAAAATTTAATATAAAAAATTATTAAACAAACTTAATTTTAAAATACAAAAACACCGAATTATAAATATCAATATCTTATATAAATAATTTAAACAAACTTAATTAAATTACAATACTCAAGCATACAATTTAGCCATAAAAGTAAAATCTGGAATAAGTAGCTATGTTTACTAAGATGCATTGTGAATGATTTTGCCTATCATTAATGCCTCTAAGATTTATTAAATGAGTATTAAAATACTCATTTACAAATTAAGATATTGAATTATATAAATAATATTTAAAAAATTATAAAATTTTGTTTGTATATAAATATATTTAAGTTTGTATTTTATTGCCAAATACAAAATTCCCCCCTTTAGATATGATTAATTATCCACCAAAATCCACAGGTCTTCTGTATGGCAAAAATTATAAAAAACTATGAAGAACTAGTAACAGAAGGGTATGGCCAAGGCCATGGACGCAATTATAAGCCTTGTAAAACTGTTCAAAACTTCAGTTCAATTGGTCGCTCTCACAGAGTACAAGGCCGTGTCAGTAAACGTCTTCATCACTTATTTTCTGATCTAGAGCTATCCACCTTTTTACTGCTTGATTGGAATCAGAACGTTACGGATATTCGCGAACATTATCCTTTGGATATCTATGATCTTAACTCCATTTGTTCTCGTTACCGGATGAAAAAGGTATCGGTTGATTATCTACCTTTTACCCTATCTTCAGATTTTTTAGTTGATTTTGGTAAGTTTTCTATAGCCCTCGACACTCTTTATAGCAAGGATTTGAATAAAGCTCATATTATTGAGTCTTTAGAAATTAAACGTCGTTACTGGGAAGAAGAGCACAATACGCCATTCAAGCTGATTACCGAAAAGGATATTCCTGCTACGGTATTAGAGAACATTAAATGGCTGTATGTAGAAAAAAATAATCTTGAAATAACAAATCATATGATTGATCAAGCAATTTATTTTATGGAAGAAATTAGCCAGTATCCTCAAAGCTCATTGATCTCTTTCTGCAACCATACTGACCAAACTCAAAGAAGGGATATCGGAACGACGCTCGCATTGTTTAGAAAACTATTTGCCCTGCGAATACTGCAATTTAATCTAGAAATTTCGTACTTGGAGCTTAAACTCTCTGATATTCATGCAAGTAATTTGCTCCAGAACGAGAATACAGTCCATGCAACTAATTAATTCAGTTTACATCTTGAATTCAACACAATACCGGATACTCAAATTCTTACCGCAGTATACGGTATGGATTGCGATTGATAATAAAAATGCTTTTCCTGAACTCATTTTATCCAAGGAACTTCAAACTCTCTCAGATGATCAAAACCTAATACCAGCACAAGATCCTCATGAACACTTAAAACGATTAAACTTGAGTGAGGATTCAATTCAACTCAAAAAAAGAGATGAAAACTTTTTTATTATTCAAGATTTAATTAATGATGAACAAGTTCTTATCAATGCAAAAATCAGGACTGCAAAAATTAAAACTATACACCTAGAAAAAGAAGTATCAATTAATAAGATCCTACGACTCCTAAGACGCTACTGGCAACGTGGTCAAACTATAAATGCTTTGGTACCGGACTATGAAAACTCAGGTGGAAAAGGCCAAAAAAGAGCTATAGGTGATAAAAAAATTGGCAGACCACGCATCTATGAATCGAATGAAGGTAAGAATGTCACTGAACAGGTTGAATTATATTTTAAGCAAGCCATCGAAGAGTATTTAGTTCCTGTCAAAAAACAATCCATTAACGAAACTTACCTTCGGTTTAAAAATTTATTTTCTAAGCACTTTCATCAAGTGCAAGCCGCAGATATTCCAACCTATGCTCAATTCTATTATTTTTATAATAAGCGATATAGAAATAATAACAATTCCAAGGAAATTCTGAAGAATCAGAAAACTCTGAAAGATCACAAACCTCTGACTTCAACAGCGACCAAGCACGCAAATGGTCCTGGTGCACGTTATGAAATAGATTCAACAATCGCTGATATCTACCTTGTATCATCACGAGATCCATCACAGATTATTGGCAGACCTACAGTATATATTGCTATCGATGTATTTAGCCGGATGATTACTGGGCTTTATGTCGGTATGGAAAACAGCTCATTTAACACAGCCATACAATGCCTCAGCGTCGCAATCCAAGATAAAGTAACTTTCTGTCAGAGTTATGGCTTACAAATACAAGCGGAAGACTGGCCGATTTATGGTTTACCTAGCGCCATACTTGCAGACCGCGGCGAACTAATTGGCTATCAAATTGAACTTCTTGAAAAAAACTTTTGTGTTCGAATTGAAAATGCGCCACCGTATCGAAGCGATGCCAAAGGTATTGTGGAGAGGGCTTTCGGAATCATTCAGTCACGCTTTAAATCCTACGATAATATCGGTGTTGTTTCTGGATTCAAGGAAAAAAAGAAAGGCGGACATGATTATCGGCTAGAAGCTTGTCTGACTCTGGAAGAGTTCAGAAAAATCATATTAAGCTGCATCTTATTACGCAATAATTTTGATGTCTTGACGAAATATGATCGCAGTGCCGATATGCCAACTGACCTGCCATCTATTCCTCTTAAGCTCTGGCAGTGGGGCCTACAGCACCGCACTGGGATGTTAAGACAAGTGGATAACAAATCACTATATGTTGGCTTGCTACCCAGGATCGATGCCTCCTTAAGTGACAAAGGACTTAAAGTCAAAGGATTAGTCTATCAATGTCTGGAAATGCATCAACAAGGCTGGTTTATTCGTAACACAACCAAATCTCGCCCGAAAAAGTTGCGGATTGGTTTTGACCCATACTCAGTAAATACCATTTATATTTTTTATGATGAAAATAAATTGGAATACTGGGAGGCTCACTTAAATGATACCTCACGTCAATATCAACATCTGACCTGGTGGGAAGCTGAACAAATTCAAAAAGCAATCAAAACTGTTGAAAAACAGCATTCGCAACTCAAGTCTGTAGCCATCAGCGAATTGCAGGATTTTACTGACAACATCATTAAGTTAGCACAGAGTCGGCGGGCTCAAGCGGGAGTTCACCAACTTTCTAACGCACAACGTACTCGAAATATCCGGCAGAATAAACAAGAAGCCATGCAGATGGAACGTGCGGAACACCTACAAAACAGGCCTGTTAATTCTATCCGGACCATCAATCCCAATAAAGATAATACTCAAACACCCCCATCTCAAATCAGCAATCTAGATTTGACAAGTCAACCAGATTTAATGAAACAATTATTTGAAGAGGACGATGAAGAATGAATAATAATGAACTCACGATTAATACATCAATAGAAGACATCTATGGGGATAATCCTCTCATTACTCAATTACCGCCCATTCTTGACACGAAGTCGGTTATTAAACACCTACGAGGGAAACTAAAATTTATTCCAGAGCAGCGTTTTTTGCCTCAACCGGAAAGAATTCATCTAATTGCTCAACTACCTCATGATTTTTTCCAACCACTCACCAAACATCTATCCCTTGAACAAAAAATTTCTATCATGATCCGGCAAGGTTACGTGAGTAGAAACATCAATAATGGTGATCGACACAGGCATTTGCACGCGGCTTTTCAACAACTAGAACCTTCAAACGAAAGCTCTTATCGCTACGCTCCTCCAGAATCGACAGCCACTAGTATGTCTATTATAGGATGTTCTGGGAGTGGGAAAACGACCACGATGAACAAGATTTTGCGTTATTATCCGCAAGTGATTGAGCATAAAGAACTGGGGTTAAAGCAAATTGTTTATCTTAAAATTGATTGCCCGCATGACAGCTCTTTAAAAAACTTATGCTCAAACTTTTTTAGAGCAGTAGATTTAGCATTAGGAGATACTAACTTCGAGCATCGTTTTACCAGAAGCCGCTTAAATGTGAATGCCATGCTGCAGCAGATGAAAATCATCGCAAATAACTATTCAATTGGACTTTTAATCATTGATGAAATCCAGCATTTGAATACAAAAAAATCTGGTGGGGCTGAGATTATTCTTAATTTCTTTGTCACCTTGGTGAATGTCGCATCCATTCCGATCGTGATGATTGGGACACCCAAAGCCAATGAAATTTTGCAAGAAGACTTGAGATCAGCTAGACGCAGTGCAGGATTAGGCTCTTTAATCTGGGAACCTATGCGTAATGAAGCCCCTGCTCCCAATCCTAGTACTCCCGATCAAATGATTATTTCTGAATGGCATGCTTTTACAAACAAGCTATGGCAGTATCAATGGGTTCAACAACCAGCTGAACTGACCGATGAATTAAGAGCCACTTGGTATTATTATACGCAAGGTATTCCGGATCTAGTGGTTAAGTTGTTCTGTCTGGTACAAATTCATGCAATCACCATCGGTCTGGAAAAAATCACCTCAGAATTATTTAAAAAAGTCTACGAAGAACAATTGCAGCCAGTCCACGATATTTTAGATGCGCTGCGTTCAGGCAATCCTGCACGTATTGCACGGTATTCTGACCTCACTATCCCTCAAGTTCAAATTGAGGAGTATGTTGAACAACACCGTTTTAAAGCAGCATTAAAAATAGAAAAACAGCATAAAGATCTGGGACCGCATTATTCTACTTTAATAGGTATGCTGACAGCATTAGGTCATCCCGCTGCTACGATAGAACCGCATATCACTTCTGCATTAAAAAAATATCCAAACGAAAACTTACAGGTACTCCTCCAGCATATTCTGGAAGTATTAGACAGCCCTGTAGCAGAAGATAAGTTTAAACAGTATCAAACCACGACTCCGGCAAGGAAGCCAAGGACCTCTCGTAAAATCATGAAAGTGGAGGAATGGAAGAGTACTGAAACGAATGACTTACGAAACTTTTTCAGTCAAGCACAAGAACAGGACGTAGATGTTTATCAGTTATTAAAATCATCTCACTATTTGTTTGATCCTACCCGTCCCATTTTGCATTAAGCAACAAAGAATGGAGAGCACGGTATTATGATTTCGAATTTTCCAATACCATATCCGGATGAGCTGATTTACAGCGTAATTGCACGTTATGCAGTTCACAATGGGATTCTGAGTCCAAAATATCTCACCGAAGAATTATTCAACAACAGAAACTTAACACCAACTTACGATTTACCCTCTCATCTAGACAGGTTGGCAAGTTATTTACCTGATCATTATGATGCGCATAGTCTCATCCAAAATCATACATTGTTCCCCCTATTTCAGCCATTTCAACCAGATAACGTTGTTAATTGTACAGTACAAGCTCTACGAAGTGCGCGCACTCAATCACTGCACACAAAATTGGGGAAAAATGCGTCACGAATTAAATCTGTTAGTTTTTTTCGGTTCTGCCCTCATTGCTGGCAAGAACAGATGGAACAACATAGTGAAGTTTATTGGAAACGTAGCTGGCAGATTACAGGATATGAATATTGTACAAGGCATGCATCCCCCCTTTTTTTAAGCTCTGTCTCGTGTAATGGACTAGACCGAAGGTACTATGTTGCTCATTTAAATGCTCTTAAGGACTCTATTCAGCTCGCATTAAATTCTGAGGACTTAAATAAGCATAGTGAACTTGCAGTATTGATTGAAGAGCTATTGTCTAATTCAGACACAATCAATTTAAAAAACTTTTCTTCTATATCTGTCGCTTACTTCAATATTTTAAAAGATCGGAACTTACTTTCAGGTCAAAAAAATATCAATTATGAAAAAGTTCTTCAACTTGTTGTCGATTATTGGGGGGAAAGTTTTCTTCAGTACTATCACCTAGGTGATCTGCGGTCTGAGAATTGCTGGCTCAAGAATATCTGCAGAAAACACCGAAAAGCTTTTTCATATCTCGAACATTTGATCCTGATAAGGGCTCTGATTCCCACATGCAGCCCAATTCACACGTATCAACAATACCTTGATATGGCGGCCACAGCTATAAAAGAACAAACCATCCCAGTCAATGTGAAACCTGAGACTAATCAAATATTTTCGGATGATCAAATCAAATGGATACAGTTAATTCAGGAATTACCAGTCAAATCAGCCCGCCAAAAAAATGGTGCACTGTATGCTCGTTTGTATCGTAGCCAAAAAGAATGGCTATTAAAGATCAATCAAACCGCTGTCATGGCACCACTCTCCCCACCCAAGCCACGTGTCGATTGGAATATGCGAGATCGTCAGTTTATGAAACAACTGATTAAGATACGTGATGAATTATTAGAAGACATAGACTCACCACAATGGACTAAAAAATTTTTGATCAAACAACTAGGTCATGTCAGCCTGATTGAAAAAAACTGGCATTTTCTGCCGTTGACTACAGCATTTCTAGATCGTTACGCTGAGTCTGTAGAGTGTTATCAAATACGTCGTCTTACTCGGACATTTATTCATCAACAAACTGAGAATAAGTACTATCCGCCGAGTGTCTTTCTACGCCTATCCGGATTAAGCCCAGAACGCTTAACGCCAGAAGCGCATCGATTTTTTAATCATATAATGGGGTAAAAATAGTGAGGAAGCTTCCTTTAGCCTGTGTACCAAAAGAAAACATTTACTATTATGCAACACAAATTACCCGTCGTGGGGCAACTCGTTTTTATATCGAGACAACTTTATGTGATGCACCTGATAATAGATATTTTGAAACTGAAATGCCAATTGAAAGCATCCTCTTATATCACTACAAAACACCGCTAAATCAAATTGAGCCAGTATCTCTAGTCAACCGCAAGCTCACTCAAATCAATTTGGGAATTTTGAACAAGACCAATGCAGAAAATCCAATTGTAAATACCCATCCGACATATCGCAATCGTCCCTGCTTCAGTTTCCAATATCACAATCCAGGAAATGCTTTGGAGGGGTGGATCATTCAAATACCTAAATTAGTATTAGGACGAGATCTTCTCTTCTCTCACCCCTATTTTTTACGTGCGGCACTGTTTGCTGAAAGATACACAACTGATGTACTAATTGATCGCAATGAAAAGAAAGCATTTCATATTTTTATTGCTCCGAACAGAAAAATAACCGCAAAGGATTTAAAAGATCGTGTTTTTCTACAAAAACTCGCGTTAATTCTCTTACACCCTGAATTAAATCGGACATTTTTAAGTGTTTATGAAAAAACCATTGCAAATCAGGCCCACTCCCAAGCCTATCACTTTGATATGGATGCCCCTATCCTAGACAACATTCAACTCGATGTGGATGGTCTCATGTATCCAGAAAAAAAGATTTTTCGGATCGAGCGTATCAATTCGTTTGAAAATTTAGAAACAGGAATAAAGAAGCCCATTATATTTCATGTGGTCACTCAAAAACGTTTGGGAGAGATTAAAGATATTTTTGGTGAGAATAAGAGGCAAAAACCGTCAGGGAGTCAAGATAAATCTAAACTTGACAGTGAAGCTAAGGCTGATATCGATCAGCAAATTACACAACTTCGAAATAAAGTTGGGCAAATTCTTACTATTGAAGACCTACGCTTCTCTATACATGCTTCCCGTTCAGAAATCGCCGGTCAAGGAGGGAATACAGGTAGAAAAGATGATTCAATAGAGCATGGTTTTGCAGGTGGTGAAGCACAAGATGATGGCACTTTACCAGGCTTTACCATAGATTCAGGCACCACTTTTGTAGATGACCATCATCATAATTTTTTCCTGATGGTAAAAGAAATCGAAAAAAAGGGGTATAAAGTCGAAAATATCCATAATAAAGATTTCGTAAAATGTGGCAGATTTAAAGGACATAAACTCAAGAATGGTAAAAATCGCCGATTTTATATAACACTAATACTCGATCATAATGATAATAAGCTGTTTTACTTATGTGAAATAGACACATCAGATGGGAAAAAAAATATTTCTACACTCATGCTCAGATATGAGCATAATAGCAATAAACTCATGAATCGGCATATAGAGCCTTTCAAAATTGTAATCCTGTCACAATCTCTGAGTTGGCCTAAAGAATTTTTAACTAAAATACATGACATAAAGCCTTATACGATTAATCATCCTGCAAAAGACCTTATTGCCATTGATGCTCGTTATTATGAAGGCTGGGCGGAGCGTATTCTTGAGAAATGGCACTCAGTAAAAAATTCATCTCCGCCAATCACATAACTCATACTCGACAATCTAGATCATGAGATTGAGATAAAAAACCGATTGAACATCACATAAATAAGGTAGTTACAATCATGACTGCACGAAATCTGATAAGAAAATTATGGTGCTATGATATGGTTACTCCTTCTGTTTCCCATTAATTTTAAAGGATCTTGATAACTCACATGACAACACTAACCTGCTTTAAAGCCTACGATATTCGTGGAAAATTGGGTGAAGAATTAAACGAAGATATCGCTTATAAAATTGGCCGGGCTTATGGTCAAATTTATCAACCTAAAACAGTAGTAATCGGTTGTGATATTCGTTTGAGCAGTGAAGACCTAAAACAGGCCACTATTCGCGGCTTGAATGATGCCGGAGTCAATGTGCTGGATTTGGGCATGACCGGGACTGAAGAAGTTTATTTCGGCGCATTTCATCTCGATGTCCAAGGTGGAATTGAAGTGACGGCCAGTCACAATCCGATGGACTATAATGGTATGAAATTGGTACGTGAAAATGCCCGCCCGATCAGTGCCGATACCGGTCTTAAAGAGATTCAGGCCTTGGCAGAATCAGGGGAATTCGTTGAGGTTGTCCAAAAAGGTCATACTGAACAATATAATATCCTGCCAGAATTTATCGATCACCTGATGACCTATATCGATCCGGCAAAAATCCGCCCGATGAAACTGGTGATGAATGCCGGGAATGGTGCCGCAGGTCATGTGGTGGATGCGATTGAACAAAAATTTCAACAGCTACAGATTCCGGTTGAATTTATCAAAATTCATAATGAAGCTGATGGTAACTTCCCGAATGGCATCCCGAATCCAATTCTGATTGAAAACCGTGATAGCACCCGTAATGCGGTCATTCAGCATGGTGCGGATATGGGCATTGCCTGGGATGGCGACTTTGACCGCTGCTTCCTGTTCGATGAAAAAGGTCAGTTCATTGAAGGTTATTATATTGTTGGCCTTCTTGCGCAGGCATTCCTGCTGAAGCAATCTGGTGAAAAAATTGTCCATGACCCGCGTCTGGTCTGGAATACGCTGGATGTGGTGGAGCAGTATCAGGGAATTACCGTCCAATCAAAATCAGGGCATGCCTTCATTAAAGATGTCATGCGTGAACATAATGCGGCTTATGGCGGGGAAATGAGTGCCCATCACTATTTCCGTGATTTTGCTTACTGTGACAGCGGCATGATTCCATGGTTACTGGCTATGGCGGTACTGTCTGAAACAGGAAAATCCTTATCTTCTCTTGTGGAAGAAATGATCGCCAAGTTCCCATGTTCAGGTGAAATTAATTTTAAAGTGGCCGATACCCAAGCAACCATCCAAAAACTTTTCGATCATTATGCCGATCAAAAACCAGACATTGACCAGACTGATGGCGTCAGCCTGAATTTTGGTAGCTGGCGTTTTAATGTGCGTGCATCCAATACTGAACCATTATTGCGTTTGAATATTGAAAGCCGCCGTGATCATCATCCACACCCAATCCAAGACTATGTCGATGAACTGACAAAGCTGATCCAAGGTGAATCTTAAGTCCTCAAAAAATCTGAAAAAAGTGCCCTTTAAACGAGACAAAAGACTCCAGTTTTTAGGGTACTTTTCCGACCTGAAGCTTTTATGGAAAATGTTTTTCGAGTATATCCACTGTAATATTTGTATTCATTTTTCGTGCAAACAGCATGCCTGACTGCTTCATTTTATCAAAATCAGACACATCTAAAGTTCTTGGATAATCCGGCCCGGAATCCCAGTCAATATATCTTAGCCCTGTTTCACAATCCTCTCTCCTATGCTGGGTATGATAGATGCGTTGCTGAAAATGGGAATTATAAATAATGGTATGGAAAAAGATTTCA
Source organism: Acinetobacter lwoffii (assembly GCA_963516025.1). Lineage (GTDB taxonomy): Bacteria > Pseudomonadota > Gammaproteobacteria > Pseudomonadales > Moraxellaceae > Acinetobacter > Acinetobacter lwoffii_R. The sequence continues at coordinate 87,747 of CAUPZU010000005.1, read as the reverse complement.
TCTGCACAGAGTGAAGATTTAAAGGTTTTTGCATAATCCGGATTCGCTTCGAGATAATCCAGAATAAATGTCACCGCCTGATCGGTGAGAGTAATCCAGTTTGAACCTTTATATAGTTTAGGTAAATGAGAAATATACTGTTTACGGAAGTGCCGGCAATACCATAATGCCCATCTGTTCAGGAACTGAAATAATGGTGATTTAGATTTCTGATACATAATCGGTAAATACAGGACATTCACCCGTTGTTCCACATCATCTGCTAAATCATCATGACCCACAAACTCGGTCTGTTTTTGATATTCTTTTTCTAGAAATAATTCTCTTGCGGTATTGGAACATAAAGGAATGTCATCTCCAGACAGGAAGAAAAAATAGCCATAATCATATTTTTGCGCTTCCTGCAGGAGTTTTAACATGACTTCAATTTGGCTATAGCTCCCCCATCGTACATCTGTCCGGTCTGCTAAAAAATATACCTGATCAAGCTGTCCGAATTGAATATGAAATGGGGCAAGGTCGGCTTTTTGATCGACATGAATAAGAATAATACTATGAGGACTTTTCAGCAGCTCATTCACCAGAAAAACCAGTGAATGGGTAAGTTGATGACAAATAACCCCATAAATAAAATTCATATCTATGATCCATATCCTTTGGGATTCTGCTTCTGCCATTTCCAGCTATCGGCGAGCATATCTTCCAAGCCATATTTAGCTGCCCAACCAAGTTCCTGCACAGCACGTCTATTGTCTGCAAAACAGATCGCTACATCGCCTTCACGACGTGGTACAAACTCAAATGGAATAGCAACCCCATTCACCTGCTCAAAGGTATTCTTGACTTGCAGGACTGAAATGCCATTGCCAGTACCAATATTCCAGGCCCGGCAGCCTTGGGAGGCCAGACGGTTATTCAAGGCACATAAATGTGCATTGGCTAGATCCACTACATGAATATAGTCCCGCACTCCGGTACCATCGACCGTATCGTAATCATGACCAAAAATAGACAGTTTTTCACGACGGCCTACAGCTACCTGAGTTACATAAGGCATTAAATTATTGGGAATCCCTTGTGGATCTTCCCCAATCTGGCCACTTTTATGCGCACCGACCGGATTAAAATAACGCAATAATGCAATCGACCAGCGTTCATCAGCAATAGATAACTTTTCCAGTAACTGCTCAACAATCAGTTTGGTATAACCATAGTTATTGGTCGGCATTCCGGTAGGCATGTCTTCGTTTAAGGGTGACGGATTGTTTTCCCCATAGACCGTAGCCGAAGAGCTGAATACCAGTTTAAACACCTGTGCGCGCTGCATCGCCTGCACCAGACTGATGGAACCGGCAATATTGTTGTCAAAATAGTCCAAAGGAATCTGCTGACTCTCACCAACGGCTTTCAGCCCGGCAAAATGAATCACTGCATCAATCGAATTTTGCTGAAAGACCTGATCGAGTAACTGGCTATCCCGGATATCCCCTTCAACAAAGGTCAAGCTTTTTTGACTTAACTGCTGGACACGGTTTAAGGATTCAGCTGAGCTATTGCACAGATTATCCAGTACAACGACCTCATGTCCGGCATTCAGCAATTCCACACAGGTATGTGAACCAATATAGCCTGCCCCGCCTGTGACCAGAATTTTCGCCATTTTACTTTCCTAATAGAACTTTAATTAAACCTTGGGTTGAGCCATCTAGACCACTCAAGTCAGCCTGTTCACCATTCAGGATGGGCAATAACTGGTTGGCAATTTCCTTACCTTTTTCCACGCCCCACTGGTCGAACGGATTGATATTCCACAGCACAGACTGGACAAATACCTTATGTTCATAGAGTGCAATTAGCATGCCCAAACTGTATGGATTTAGCTCCTGCAATAACAGGGTACTGCTCGGCTGATTGCCTTCATACTGTTTATAGGCCGGCAAGCTTGCCAATTCGGTTTGATCCAGCGCTTCATTACCAAAAGCCAGTAAACGCGACTGCGCTAGGCAGTTAGATAAGGCCAAATGATGTTGTTCTACCAATGCTTCGGCACTGTCTGCATAAGTATATTGCTGGCTATTATACCGCTCTACCGGCGCAATAAAATCACAGCTGACTGACTGCGTTCCCTGATGCAAAAGCTGGTAGAAAGCATGCTGGGCATTCGGACCCACTTCCCCCCAGATAATCGGACAGGTATCCAGCTGGACTTTCTCACCATTACGCTGGATCGACTTACCGTTGGATTCCATTTCCAGCTGTTGCAAGTAAGATGCAAAGTATTTCAACCGACCATCATAAGGCAGAATTGCATGGGTCTGAATATCCAGAAAATTGGTATTCCATGCTCCCAAAAGCCCCATCAGTACCGGAATATTGCGTTCAAAAGGCTGGTACTGAAAATGCTGGTCCACGGCATAGGCACCAGCCAGCAGCTGCTTGAAGCCTTCAATCCCGATACTCAAGGCAATTGGCAATCCGATACAGGACCAGAGTGAATAACGCCCGCCGACCCAATCCCAAAGCAATAACTGGTTTTCCGGTGCAATACCCCACGCCGTCATTTTTTCCGGTTTGGTCGATACCCCAATAAAATGATGCTTAAGAATATAAGGATGTTGACCTAAGGCCTTTTCCAGCCATAAACGGACTGTTTGTGCATTGGTCAGGGTATCAATGGTGCCAAAGGACTTGGAGGAAATAATAAACAGTGTCGTTTCCGGACGCAGCTGGTGCAACAGCTCGGACAGCTGACTACCATCCATGGTCGAAACAAAATGTACGTTCAGTGGCTGAGCAGACTGGTATTTAAAATCAGATAAAGCATGCGTGACCATCAAGGGACCGAGGTCTGATCCGCCCACCCCGATATTGACCACATCCTGAATGACTTCCCCGGTGGCACCGCGACGCTGTCCGGCATGAATCTGTTCCACCAGCGCATACATCCGTTCCAGCTGGGCATGTACATCAGCTGCCAGATCAGCATGCTGTTGATCCTGTTTGGGCAAGCGCAGTGCCCAGTGCATAGCAGCACGCTGCTCGGTATAGTTAATTTCCTGATTAGAAAATAGGGAGCCAATCCAGGATCTGAGGTTCTGTGCATCGGCCCATTCAATCAGTCCTTGCAGCACATTTTGATTGATTCTGTGTTTGCTATAGTCAAATAGCAGTTGTTCAAACTGGATAGAATATCGATTAAAGCGCTCCGGGTCAGCAGCAAACAGTTCCCGCAGATGCTCAGATTGAAGTTGTTCTTTGTTCGAGGCGAGTTTCTGACACACAGTTTCAGTGTCGAGATTTGGATTAAAATGGCTCAACATTAACGTCCCACCCCAATATAATTAAAACCACGTGTCTTGACATACGTCGGATCATACAGATTACGCCCATCCAAAATCAGGGGATGCTGCATTAGCTTGATTAAATACGGATAATCCGGACTGCCGTACTGTTTCCATGCCGTAATCAGACACAAGGCATGCGCCCCTTCCACAGCCTGATACTGGTCTTTACACAGGATCAGGTCTTCCCGTGGCCCATAGACCTTTTCAATATTTGCGATTGCCTGAGGATCATGCAGCTTGACCGTCACGCCTTGCGCCCACAAAGCGGTCAGCATGGCATGTACCGGAGACTGCTGGATACTCGGTGTATTTTCCTTAAAGGCTGCACCCCAGATCGCAATGACCTTGCCTTTTAGATCCCCGCGGAAGTAGTTCCAGAGTTTACGGAACAGCAGCTCTTTTTGCTGTTCATTAATGTCCCAGACCTGCTCCAGCAGCTGGTTTTTTACCCCTGAATCTGCCACTGCATGTGTCAAAGTCCGGATATCATGAGAGAAATTCTCTCCACCAAAACCAACGCCCGGGAACAGATAGGCAGAACCAATCCGGTTATCCGCAGCCATGCCTTGCCGTACCTGTTCAATATCAATGCCAAGCTTTTCTGCCACACTGGCCAGATCATTCATATAACTGATCCGGGTGGCCAGCATGCCGGAAATACTCAGCTTGGTAAATTCGGCATCCAGAACCGGCATAAATAGGTACTGCTGCGCGCGTGGAAAAAGAGGACGTAAGAGTTCTTTGATTTTAAGCTGGATATCTGCATGATCACAACCCACAATCAGCTGGGTGGCCCGAGTAAAGCTACGCAGTGCATTGCCTTCCTGAATAATATCCGGCAGATAGATCCAGTCATCATTCGGTAACAGTTGCTGAAAGCGTTGCGTACCATGCAAGCCAAAGGTCGAGGCATTAATCATTAGTTTGGGATGGGCAAAACAGGCATTCCGGATAGTGTCCAGCATCTGAAACGCCTGTTGCTCTTCAGTCGCATTAAAACTAAAGAAAAAAACATCCTGATTAAAATCCAGATGCTGAAAATCGCAACAGTTTAAAAAACCAGATTTTTCCTGTTTTTGCAGTAATAGCTGAAGAGATTCATCCTGGAAATAGGGCCGAGCTGAATCATCTACATTGAAGCTATTACACCAGACCACCTGATGACCACATTCAGATAAAAGAGCTGAAATGACTCCGGAAAATAAGGTTTTTCCCAATACTGCGACTTTCATAATATTCCTTTTTATTATTTTTTCTTACAAAGCCAGTTCCTGAATCAATGCTTTAAACTCGCTACCGAGTTTAGGATGATCGACGCCATAATGTAAAACAGCTTTTAGATAACCCAACTTACTGCCACAGTCAAAGGTCTGGCCTTTCATGCGGTAGGCTTCTACGGCTTCGGTTTGCTGCAGCATAGCGATGGCATCGGTCAGCTGGATTTCATTACCTGCCCCTCGTGGGGTCTGTTCCAAAAGCTGCATGATTTTGGCTGGTAGAATATAACGTCCGACCACAGACAAATTCGAAGGTGCCGTTCCGACCGCCGGTTTCTCAACGATCCCTTGCATCACAATACTGTTCCCTTCGGCAGGCGATGCTGCAACATCCACAATGCCATATTGGTCCACTAGATGTTCAGGCACCGCTTCAACCATGATTTGTGAAGCTTGAGATTGTACATAACGCTGAATCATACGCGCCAGGTCATTTTCAGGGTCTTGATCCTTGACTAGCACATCTGGTAGTAACACCGCAAAGTCATCATCGCCAATCACGGCTTTGGCACACAGTACTGCGTGGCCCAGACCCAGAGGCTGTGGTTGGCGTACACTAATCACACTCACACCTGTAGGCAAGATTTCAGTAATTTCTTTGAGTAAGTCGGTCTTGTTTTTTTGCTCGAGGGTGGTTTCAAGCTCAAAGTTACGGTCAAAATAGTTTTCGATCGAAGCCTTGGAAGAATGGGTCACCAGAATAATCTGCTCAATCCCGGCAGCGACTGCTTCACGTACCACATATTCAATCGCAGGGCGATCCACGACTGTCACCATTTCTTTAGGAATGGATTTACTGGCAGGTAAGAAACGCGTACCGAGACCTGCTACCGGGAGAATTGCTTTTTTGATCATATCTATAAAAACCTAGTTCACTTTAATTTCGTTACCGCGTACATAACCATCCACATAATGTTCTAATTGTGCCAGCGCCCATTCAATATCGGTCTGAGTCGCGGTAAGTTCATGTATGCGGTTAAATACTGCCAGAATTTCTGCTAATGGATAATGTTTTTCGACAGATCGCAGAATACGCGTATGTGCAGTAATTTCTGTATTTTCTTCGTCAATCAGCAGTTCTTCATAGAGTTTTTCGCCTGGACGTAACCCAGTATATTGAATTTCAATATCGCCATTCGGGTTTTTATCATCTCTGACTTTGAGCCCGCTGAGAGAAATCATTTGTCGTGCCAGATCCTGAATCCGTACCGGCTCGCCCATGTCCAGCAAGAATACATCTCCACCAGTACCCAAAGCACCGGCCTGAATCACCAGCTGCGAGGCTTCCGGAATGGTCATAAAGAAACGGGTTACTTCTGGATCAGTCACGGTAATCGGACCACCTTTGGCAATTTGCTGTTTAAACAGCGGCACGACCGAGCCCGAAGAACCGAGGACATTACCAAAGCGCACAATACTGATCTGAGTCTGATCCTGAGCTTCCGCCATAGCCTGACAATACAGTTCTGCCATACGTTTGGTCGCCCCCATCACATTGGTCGGACGTACCGCTTTATCAGTTGAAATTAGCACAAAGGTTTCTACGCCTTTTTTCACCGCAGCATTCACACTAAAGGCAGTTCCAACGGCATTATTTTTCAAACCTGCCAGCGGATTACACTCCACCAGTGGCACATGCTTATACGCAGCAGCGTGATAAACGGTTTGTACACCATATTGTTCAATCACCCGTTCTAACTTACGTTCGTCGAGAACTGAACCTAAAATTGGAATAATTTCACAGCTTGCCGTAAGACGTAATTCTTTATCAATACGATATAAAGCAAATTCTGTTAGCTCATAAATAATAATTTTGACAGGCTGATTTTTAATAATTTGGCGACATAGTTCTGAACCAATCGAGCCACCCGCGCCTGTCACCATCACCACTTTATTTTTAATATTTTTAGCTAAAAGCGCTGGAACTGGTGGTACGGGATCACGCCCCAGTAAATCAATAATATCCACTTCCTGAATATCAGAAATTCGAATTTCACCATTGACCAGTTTAGTCAGACCCGGAATCTCGGTAATTTTTAAATGAGCCGGCTCTAAAAACTTGATAATTTCACTTTTACGTATTCGCCCTACTGACGGCAGTGCAATTAAAATTTCATCAATTTTGAATTTTGTAAAACATTTCAAAGCAGTATGGGGTAAAAAAACTTGGATACCACCAATATTTTGGCCACTTAAAGAAGGATCATCATCAATAAATATAATCGGTAGATGTTCATTAGAACGGTTTAAAGTAGCTGCTACCTGCTGACCAGCATGACCTGCTCCATAAATCGCGATACGTTTTTTCGGTACACCTGACTTCAAGTAAGATTGAACGACAAAACGAATAATACCCCGGCTGAACCAAACCCAGGCGAACATCATAAAACCAAACATCAAAGGAATTGATGTCGGAATAAACGCATGCGTACTATAAGCCAACAAGTACAAACCAATCACGCTTAATATGGTTGCCAGACCTAATTTGGCAATAAAAAATTCATTAAAGGTACGAACAATAAAACGGTATACACCACAAATAAACAGCGCAAAGACTGCAATAGCACTTACCCAAACTGACCCAAAGGGAATATTGGGTACAACTTCTGCACCGAGATCAAACTGTCGAATGGCATAACAAAGCCAGATCAGAACCGGGAAAATAAAGAAGTCCAAGACGACCAAAAATACTAATTTTGCTGATCGTGGAGATTCAACTAATGGCAAGATGATAGATTTCACGTGATGTGTCTTCTCAATATGACTTATAAGTTTCAACTCAATTTAAATATTAGAATGACTAAATTGAAACCTGGATAAATTTATCAAATGCACCTATCGGTACATTCTACGTGACTGAATCATTGATAGATTATATACGACCAATCACTTGTTGAATGCCATATTCGGTTGTCTGAATATTATTTTCTGTTAATGTCGGATGCACCAAAAACATTAAACTGGTTTCGCCTAATTTCTGTGCATTTTTTAAACGCTCTACTGGACGCCATTCTGTATGATCGAACGCATGCTCCAAATAGACCTCTGAGCAAGATCCGCTAAAACAAGGTACGCCCAAGGCATTAATCCCTGCCATAATTCGGTCACGTGACCAGCCTTCAGGCAAGGCATCGATATTGACTTGCACATAACATTTATAAGCAGCATGTACATAATCATTGGATGGGCGATGTACAGTAAAATATGGACTATTCTCAAAACAACTCAAAATTCTTTCAGCATTTTTAGTACGTTTTTCCGTCCATTCTGACATTTTTTTCAGTTGGATACGCCCAATCACTGCCTGCATTTCCATCATGCGCCAGTTGGTACCAAAGGAGTCATGTAGCCAACGGAAACCCGGTGGATGCTGTTTATTATATATACTATCAAAGTTCTTGCCATGGTCTTTATAAGACCACATTTTTTTCCATAAATTTTCATCATTGGTGGTGACCATGCCACCTTCACCGCCTGTCGTCATAATCTTGTCCTGACAGAAGGACCAGGCACTAATATGCCCAATTGAACCGGCAGATTTGCCTTTGTATCTTGCTCCATGCGCCTGTGCACAGTCTTCGATTACATACAGGCCTTTATCGGAAGCCAACTGCATGATCGGATCCATGTCACACATCCAGCCTGCCAGATGCACACAGATAATCGCTTTGGTATTTGGGGTAAGTACTGCTTCAATAGTTTGAGCAGAGATATTCTGTGAGTCTAGTTCGACATCGGCAAAGACCGGGTTTGCCCCAGCTGTCACAATGGAGCTGGCAGAGGCTAGGAAAGTACGCGAGGTGACAATCACATCATCCCCTGCACCAATGCCTAATGCCTTAAGTGCAACATCCAGCGCGACCGTTCCATTGGCTAAAGCCACTGCATATTTGGTTTCTGCAAACTGAGCAAATTCTTTTTCAAACTCTCGGCATTCCTGTCCAGTCCAGTAATTGACTTTATTCGACAACAAAACCTGGGAAACCGCATCCGCTTCTTCCTGAGTAAAACTTGGCCATGGTTCAAATGCAGTGTTTAACATGATGTGTCCTGAATTTTTAAAATTTAAAAACTTATTTTTTCTCTAAGATCCGTGCCGGATTGCCGACTACGGTCACACCCGGTGGAACGCTCTTGGTGACCACAGCCCCCATACCGACCACAGCCCCCTTACCAATCACTAAAGGCTTGTCAGGTGTGCCCTGTTTGATCACAGCACCTGTACCAATATAGGCATGGTCTTCAATATGGATATTGCCATTGCATTTCACCCCGGGAGCAAAGGTGACGTAATCACCGATGACACAGTCATGCTCAACATAACTGTATAAATTGGCATGAAAACATTTGCCAATCTTGATATTGGAAGTGAGGGTCACAAATGGGCTTAAAGCAGCACCTGGGGCAATTTCTATTGCATCCATGCGCACGACATTATCTGCCTGAACCGTCCATAGCTCAATTGCATCTTGTTGAAGTTTTATCGCTATTTTTTCACGGATCTGACTATTGGCAATCGCAATGAGAACTGACTTTCTATCAGCCTTTAGATTTTTAAATGCTGCATAATTTAACACGCTATGTCCATTAACCGTCATTTCTTCGATCAGACTGTCATCTATAAAATAGATTTCGGCATTTATATTCTGACGCTGTAATTGCTGGCGAGCCACAGGCATTAAGCTTCGGCCACAACCTGAAGCGCCATAGACGGCATAGATTTCAGTCATGGAGATTGTCCGTTTTTGTACCGGTAAATTTGGTCATGGTGGCTTCACCCTCGGCACTGATATCATCTTTTGCTAAAACTTTATGTACCGTTTTAAACATGATTTTGAAGTCGAGCCAAATGGACTGATTTTCGACATACCAGGTATCCAGCTTGAATTTTTCTTCCCAGCCAATGGCATTGCGGCCGTTGACCTGCGCGTGACCTGTCATACCCGGTCTTACATCATGGCGTTTGGCCTGTTCAGGGCTGTAAAGTGGCAGGTATTCCATCAACAGTGGACGTGGGCCAACAATGCTCATATCACCTTTAATCACATTCCAGAGTTCCGGCATTTCATCCAGACTGGTAGAACGCAGCATTTGGCCAAAAGGCGTTAAACGCTCACTATCCGGTAATGGGTTACCCTGCGCGTCTATAGCATCTTTCATGGTGCGGAATTTGATCATTTCAAAGGGCTTGCCATGTAAGCCGGGACGCACCTGATGAAACAAGACCGGCGAACCCAGATTTTTTTTCACTTTATAAGCAACAAATGCATAAAGGGGGAAAAGCAGAATCAGAGCAATAGAAGCAATGATAATATCGAGGAGGCGTTTTAACATATAATTATCCAGATTAAATATTAAGTAGTATTAAGTTAACTCCTTTACATTTAAGAAAACTACAAGTAATTTTTATAAATTTTTGACATTTCTTCTAGAGAATTTTTAATATCAAAATATGAAGCCTTTTTTATCGCTTCATTAGAGAGTTCAATATAAAAATTATTATTAGAATATAACTCTATTATAGCCTCACTAAGTTTTTTAGAGTCTTGCTGAGGATATAATATTCCATTGACCATATGATCTATCACTGTGCAGTGTCCTCGATCTAATGTAGCCACTACAGGTAAACCACACATCATTGCTTCAACAAGATTAATTCCTAAACCTTCTTGTTTACTTGCAGATAGAGCTATATCTGATATTTGATAATACTTCTCAATATCTGCAACAAATCCTAAAAATACAACCTTATCATTGACACCTTTCTCAAAAGAATAATTTTTTATCTGTTCTAAAAGTACGCCTCGACCCGCAAATAAAACTTTAAAATTTCCAATTTTATTACTCAACTTATGAATAGCATCTATAATAAGTTTATGGTTCTTACGATCAATAAATTCAGCAGCATAGATCATAATAAAATCATCTTTCGAAAAACCCAATGTCTTTCTTAAACTCATTTTTTCAATTTGTGATATAGGCTTAAATCTTTTAGAACTCACACCTATTCCTGGTATTTTATAATAAGATGCTGATTTAGAACCTTTTTCAGAGATTAAACTATAATCTTCGTCATTAATACAAATAACCGCATCAGTTAAATTAGTCAGCATTAATTCAGCAGGAAAATAAGTCAACCATGACCATATGCTTGATCCTTTAAAAAAATGAAATCCATGAGCAGTATAAAGTAGCTTTGTTCCATTCTTTCGGGCGTGAGTTCCAGCTAATCGAGTAATGACGCTTGCCATAGGCGTATGACAAGTAATTAAAGTGAAATTATTTTCATCAATAATTTTTTTAAGTTGATTAAAAGATTTAAGATGTAGAAATGAAAATGGGGACCGCTCAAAATCTACATGCCATAATTTATGTACATTTGGGTCCTCAAAAGGTCCATTACATGCAGCATGTACTTCATACCCATTATCAAAAAACCATTTCATATAAGGTCTATGAAATGCATGGAAATGAACAGGAATTGAAGCAACAAATAATATTTTTTTCTTATACATCATCTATACCGGGAATTTTTACTGAATGAATTTTCTGTACAGAAGTATTAAAGTATTCCATTAAATTCTCATCAATATTACTTTTATTACGACGATTTAATAAATAATCTAAGCTTCCAAAAATAGACATTGCTTTTACAATCAAAGTCTTTACCCATGATTTAGAAATATATTTATATTTCAATAGGGTATTATCAATCATAGGAGCATAAAAATTCCTTTCAACCTGATATGCTTTTATTAGCTTTTCAGAAGTTACATTACCTTCTTCTCTATACATATAAAGAGGATCGCTAATAGACTTCGCATTAAAATCTAAAGCTTTTGATGCTCTCAACCAAAGATGTGTATCCTGTCCTACAGATATTTTCTCATTGTACCTATTTCTTTGATACCAGCTCTTTCTAGCAATTAATCCTGCATGAAGAAATTTTTGTGATTTATTTAAAATACCATTAAAATTATATTTTTCCTCAGAATTTCCTCTATACCCGTTATAAGAATTATTCATTTTTATAGAATATGTTCCACAAGAAACTAAATCATAATTCTCACTTATAAGTATATCAATTAACTTTTCAATTCGATCGGGCGACATAAGATCATCCGCATCCATACGTGCGATATAATCATATTTAGCTAGATCAATAATTTGATTCAATCTTGCAGCCAGTTTTAAATTTTTACCATCAGAATAAACTGATACACGAGGATCATTAATTGCTTGAACTAACTCCAATGATTTATCACTTGAACCATCGTCAATTAACAAAAGTTCCCAATTTTGATGTGTTTGAGCAAATACAGAACGAACAGCATCTAGGATTGTTTCCTCAGCGTTATAAAAAGGGATAGCAATAGTAACAAAAATATCTCTAGACATTAAAATATCTCAAAAATTGGATTAATAGTATAAGGTGTTAAATTACTAAAACGGGAGGTAGTAAGATAAAAATAAATCAAACCTAAAATGAAAGAAGTAATATAAATATAATTATTATTAATTTTTTTATATAAAAATGGTAAAATTAGTGCAAGTGTCCACGTAAAATAAGGTAACAGTCTTTGTGGACCTGATGGGTTGGATTCTAGTAAAGCAATAGGAATCATAAAAGTTACTCCCAGAGCATAAAAAGCGAGCATTTGAATAAAATCTTTATCTTTGATTTTATAAATATATGAGCCAACATATAGTATTACAAGCATAATAACGTAAAACCCCAAAGTTAGTAATCCCCCAGAATTTTCTGAAGTTTGAGTATAACTTTCATAGCGTTCATTAGTAGATGCAATATATGCAATTAAATATTTACTTAGAATAAGTGAGCCAAAAAATGTTGCCACTAACTTATACAGCAGCTTAAAATTTAAGTTTACCAAGAAATAAAAAGGTACCATTAACAAAGCCGTTGTATGAAAAAAAGATGCAAAAATACATATTAAAAAATATTTGTAAAAATTTCTTTTTATTAAATATGGGATAGCAAGTGCAAAAATAGCCATCGCTAAACCTTGGCGAAGCCCATTAAAGAAAAATGTGTAAGTACCTAAAGTAATAAATATAAATACTGAAGCAGCATAATCCTTACTATTTTTCCTAAAAATATATAAATAACAAAACACAACTATAAAAGATGTAACAAAAAAAAGCCAAAAGTAATTATGGGTTATTCTTAATAAAAAATATTCTATTAACTGGTAACCAAGTTCGACCCCATCACGGAAATTAAAATAATGGTAATCTAATTGATTAACGAAATTTTTTATATATGTGCCAGTATCAGTTCCAACTCGATAATTACGAAAACTAGCAAATAGAACCAAAGTAAATAAAGGCAACCAGAAAGCTTTTCGATTAAGAGACTCTTTTTCTAGCCAAATCCAAAACATTACAAAAAATATAATTAATATATATGGCAGCATTGAAGCTCCGCTAAAAAATGAAAAAAATTATCTAGAACATTCTTTGTAAAACTTCAAGAGACTATTAGAATTTTTAATTACATCAAAACCAGCTTCCTGAACTTTTTGGAAAATAGTATCATTGGAAAGATTTTTAGAATTAGGCTTTTCTAGATAATCTACCCACTCTTTTGTAGAGCTAATAGGTAAAAAGTGCACTAAGCCTAAACCTAAATCAACTTCCGCCGAAACTCTATCTGAAACTAAAGCATGCAATCCTACAGTTTGACTTTCTACAAGCACTACAGGAAAGCCTTCATGTAGTGAGGGCATGATCATGAAGTCAGCACTTGCCATCAATTCTGTAATATCACTACGAATACCTAGCATTTTAACATTATTAGAAAGTAATTTGGTTTGAATTTCTTGCTTAAGACTAGATTCTAATGGACCTTGACCAACTATATATAAAGTAAAATTTATATTACGCTTCTTTAATTTCTCAGCTATTTTAAGAGAGAATTCCTGATTCTTAATTTTATATACACGTCCCACTTGAATAATTTTTATCCCCCTCCCCCCTAATCTATCAGATATATAATTTTTCGATTTATCTGCTACTGCTTGCATTTCTAGTATATTTACAGCATTTGGTATAATCCATACTTTATCATCATCGCCATATAAATATTTAGCTGCAAGCTCACCACATGCTAATTTATGAGTTGAAATTTTTCGAATTATTTTTAGTGTAAATTTTTCATAAATTTTATTTAGGAGACCAGTTTTACCATTACTTGTACTATGGGCATGTGATATTAATTTTTTTACTCCCGCTCTTTTCGCTGCTAACAAATGAAAAGCATTGGCTAGCAGTTGATGTGCATGAACAATCTGATATTCAGAATGCTGCTTTAAAAATCTGGTTAATTTAAACATGCGCTCAATAGAATTACTTGCAATGATTGGAAAAATTCTTCCACCTAATGCTAAAATTTCCTCATCATAATTACCTTGATCTGTCGTGAAAGTAATAAAGTCAAATTGAACTTGTGTACGATCTATATGTCGATACAGATTCATGAGCATAGTTTCTGCACCAGCACGATCCATTTTTCCGACTATATGTAAAACTCTAATAGTATTCATTCTACTTTCCAGAATTAAATGCATTTCTAAATAAGTTAAATTTAATCATCTCTTTAATATTACACGTAAAAGCTTTGCCAGCTTTAAAGCTAATTTAATTGGTGAACTGACAATAAAATTAATTATTAAAATACGAATATTAAGCTCATACTTATAATTTTTATTTTTTAGAATCTTATCAATTTTTTTTACCTCGTTTAAAGCTTGAACTAGAAGATTCTTATCAATACGCGTTAAAACACTCCATTGACTCATCTTTACTTTATTGGCAAATTTCTCTTTTAAAAAAACCGCTTTATATTGTTCTAATAAATTTAAAACTAAACTATGAACTTTAAATAGATCTAAAAGTTTCTTACCTGAAGAACCTGTAATGGAAGTTTTTCGCTGTCTATATAGTAACAATTCAGCAGGAATATGGAATTTTTTATTAGCAACTAAACCTAGTTCCCAATGAAATGGCCAATCCTCATAATACAATCCAATTGGAAAATATAGTCTTTTAGATTTAACTAAACTCGTCCTAATAAATTTTAGCCAAGCAAAATGTTGTTGATTAAAATAATTTTCACCTTGTTCTAAAACTTTAAAATTATCCACATCTGATAATTCTAATTGTGGATTTAACTTGATACCATCTTCAAATGCCTTGAAATTATATGTTATAAGATCTGCATCATTTACTATCGCATATTTCACACATAATTCTATAAGTGATAAGTGAACTAAGTCATCCGAATCTATAAACATAATATAATCCCCCTTCGCAGCATCTACACCTGTATTTCGTGCTGCTGAAAGGCCACTATTTTTCTCATGTTGAATTAGTTTTACACGAGAATCTTCTAAATGCTCAATGAGAGTATTTAAAGAATTATCTGTTGAACAGTCTTCAACCACAATAATCTCTAGATTCTCATATGTCTGTTGACGTATTGAATTCAAGCACTCATCAAGATATTGCTCAACATTATAAACAGGCACAATCACACTAACTAAAGGATTATTTTGACGATTCATTTTTCAGATAAAGCCTTAATCAATGGTTTATATTGAGTCAATTCAACAGGAGAATCGGTTAAATTACCGCGAGGCTGAGATAAGAGCTGATCTATATATTTTGAAACCTGATTAAAGTTTTCAAGTTCGACAAAAATCAGCCTTGGATGATCTTTCAACCAGTCCAAATAGGTTTGTCTTATTTTATGATTTGAGTTGGGTAATACCAAGCAAGGTGTGCCTGAAAGCATACATAAAATCATACCATGTAAACGATCTGTGATAACTAACTGAGCTTCAGCAAACTGCTGAATTTTACTAGAAAGCAATTTATTACATTCTACTTTGCTTAAGCCTGAACCACCAGCATGTGTATCTGTCTTAGTAATAGTAAGACCGGTATCACCAATAGCACTATCTAAAATGGCATAGTGTTCTGCTTTTAAAGCACATTCCTTATCATTTCTTAGACAAGTCAAAATACCTTTAGGCTTTAAACTATTTACCACCCCTAACTGTTTAGCAGATGAACTCATTACAATATCAGGGACAAAACCAATCTTTACATTTTTTTGGCCATTGAATACGTTTTCTAGTTTCTTGTAAGTTATTAACTCTCTTGCAAAAACATGAATATCTGAATGGCTAGCATATATTTTTACTATCTTTTTAAGAGCTTTATGAGACGATTGTGATTCATCCCAATCTAAAGTTTGTGGAAAGCAAACAATTTTATTATATGGAAAACTTTGAATTACCAATTGTCTTAAATCCTCTATATCAGGATAAAGTGATCCCATATTACCCCCCCCAATAATGGTAATAATATCGGCAGAGGTAACTTGCTTTTTAATTGAACCTAACCAAATTCTGGTTTTACTGATAGGAACTGGAAAAACTTCATAGTCCTTTAAATTATCTTTTAAAAAATTCCTCTGTGCTTTTGAAATTGCTAAGTCACCAATATTTCCATAATCTGCTGCCAAGAAAACAAATGCCCGTTTTCTTACAGATAGATCTACTTTTTCAGTGTTTAAAAAAGTATGAATATATTGTTTAAACGTTAAAGGTAATACCTTTTTAATATGATTAAACATCCAAATAAATCCATAAAATTAATAAGATTTTCTAAAAAGTAAAACCCTAGTATTTAAAGTATTAACTTTTACTAGAGTATTTTATCTTTAATAAAAAATTAAGCAAATTAAACATTCTTGAATTAAGCAAAAATATTATTAAATATTGACCTTTACTATCTACATTCCACTTCCACTTAGTGCATGTCGTAAAAAAATTACTTTCAGCAATTCGTTTAAGTTCTTTTTTTCTTTCACTCTCAGGTAAATACATAATATTATTAATTAACCAAGGCAAAATATGTCCTAGATAGTATTTAGATATGTCTAATTTTATAACACTATCTAAACTCTCATGTACCTTAAGTCTATTCTCAAAATGATACTCCATATTTTCGAGTAATCCATTTTTATAACTAGGACTAGATAGTGAGCCTAAATTTTCATAATAAGAGTATAAAATCTCTGGTATTTGCTTAATTACACTAGAATTTTTTACTACTTGTAAATTAAATATAGTATCTTCCCCAAGTCGTATTCTTGAATCAAAACGAATATTTTTTATCAAGCTATTTTTATATATTTTAGTACATGAATACCAAAATAAAAGCTTCTCATTAAATACATCTGAAAGTTTATCTTTTACATTCATACAAGTTTTTTCTTCGGGAGTAAAAAAATTGAATTTTCCTTCCCTTAATACTTTTTCATATCCAAATAATATTAAATCTGGCTTTCCATAAATTGCCTTTTGTAGAGATTGGAAAAAAAATGGTTTAACTGTATCATCACAATCTACAAACCCGATATAATCACCTATTGCTACATCTAAACCAAAATTTCTAGCTGCAGAAGGTCCCTGATTATGTTGATAATAGTATTTGATAAAGTCATACTTTTTGTTAAATTCTTTAATAATATCTCTAGAGTTATCAATTGAGCCATCATCAACCAATATTAGCTCAATAGAAAAGTTATCAACTTTTTCAAAAGCACTTATAATACTATTTAAGCACCTTTGAATAAATTCTTCACCATTATAGACAGGAATAATTACACTCAAAATCTTAGACACAATCTCATCCTATTCACTAAATATTAAATTAATGAATTTTCCAAATACTTAATTGATTTCATTTTCAACTTGCTCAATTTTTTATTAACCAAATGATAATCAATTTCTTCAAAAAGCAAATTATTAGAAATTTCAGAAATTTCAGAAATTTCATATACCATTCTACTAGCCAACCCTAATTGTTCAAGTAAAGATTCAAATCTTGAGGCTCCTCTCTCATTATTTACAATTGATATAAATGGTTTATTAAAAATAATTGAGAATACTGTTCCATGGAAAGAATCAGTAATAATAAAATCCGCCTCATAAAATGATTTTATCCAATTTTCAATGGATGGATAGATATAAGATTCATAATTCTTGATAAATAAATTATTTTTAACTTTATTTTTAGGTTGGTTTGTGCAAATATCTTTATTCATTTTTTTTGCTATTTTTTCAATTGCTTCTTTCTTTTTATTATCATTATCCAAAACATATGTAAATATTTTCCCTTTATTACAACTAACTTTATCACTTATTGACAACAATTCTAAATAATCTCTAGGTTCTAATAAAAGTGTTGGGTCTAAAGTATGTTGTACTTCTATATTTAAAAATTCATTACAAATACCTACAGCTGATACTTCTCGTACAGAAATAGCATCAAATTTATGTATAAGTTTTTGAATCTCTATGGTCTTTTCTTTATTAAACTGCCAATTATCTATACCAAAAGAAGCAGAATAAGCCACTTTTTTAATTTTTTCATTATCATCGAGAAAATCCAAGAAAAAGCTTTCAATTCTTGGGGAGTAAGCGACTCGCCAAACTTGATCACTTCCTACTACTACAGCATCGAATTTTTTTTCCTTAAAGTAACCTTTCAGATCATTTACTGAATAAACAACCTTAGAACACGTCATGTATGTTTTGATAAATTTTTTATGTTTTACTCTAATTAGATCTAACTCTTTTTCAAAAAAAGGATAGATTTTATTTTTACCCAAAATTATATTTTTTATAATCGATAAAAATTTTTTTAAATCGGAAATTTGATTATATTGATAATTAATTACCTCTACATCATAACCTTTTTTGATTAAGAATTTTTGTAAGGCAAATGCTTGAAGTGTACCACCAAAATTAGTAATAAGTGGTTGAGTTAGAATTGCAATTTTTTTAGTCATTAGAGTGAATCACCTTTAAAACTTCTTCAGCAGTTCTCCGGTAGGATAGAGTAACATTAAATTCAGCTACAGCTATTCCAATTGGAATCATACATATAATCTGTTCAGCATCAGGAATTTTTACTTTCTCTGCTAATTTTTTTTCTTCATGCCAAGTTTTACCCCAGTTCGCCGGACAACAAGCAATTTTATAAAAATGTAAAGCATATAGTAGATTCATCAAATAAATCCCACCATCTATATAAAATTGATTTCTCTCCCCTACTGTATAGAAATATTGTCTATTATTTGTCAAAATCAATAATTGACTGATATTTTTAGTATAACCTGTAAGGCCACCTTGAATCTTAAGACAATAATTAATTAACTCTTTATCTTCAAGCAAATAAACTTTAGAAGCTTGTCTGTTACACACTGAAGGAGCATTATTTGCTAACTCTATTGCTTTTTTAATTTTATCATAACTAATTTTTTCACTAGTAAAATCTCGTATACTCTTTCTAGAATTTGAGAATTCATGAAAGTTATTAGTTTCTTTATAATATTTTTCTTTATTATAACTAATTTTACCTGAAGTATATTCTATATCAACTTTTTCCAGTAATTTTTTATAATATATATATTGTTCTTCTGTATAATAATCAGAAATATCTATTTTTTTATCTTTATGCAAATCATAATATTCAACAATTACTTTATATGCAATTGATATCTGTGTTCTATTAATATTACCAGTTATCTCACAATCGCTTAAATATTTATGCAAATTAATAACTCTTTGCATAGCAAATCTTGGTTTCATTGGACTAAATAACAACCCCTTTTCTATAGAGTGATAGTTTAATATCAATATACACTCTTTATTTTCAAGACTATTAACCTTATTAATAGTTGAATATCTCCAATATTTTAATGAATCTTTTAAATAATTTCTTATTAAAAAAACAAATCTTTTAAAAGAATTTGGGGAAACTTTCTTTAAAATAACCAAAATTTTTACTCCAAAAAATTATTTACCTTTTATTTTAATATTCAATTTTTCATAAAAATAAACACGTTCAAATTTACTTAAACCAAAAATGAAAATATTAAAAACAACAAAACTCACTATCGCTGCAGATAAACACATAAAATATATAAAATCATTTTCACAGCTAAGAAAATTCATAAATATGTATGTCATCAATATAGATAAAAACAAAACCAATACTACTCTAGCTATCACATTTTTTACATAATAATTGATATTAAATTTTAGAATTTTATTCAAAAAAATCAATCTCACAACCAAGCAAATTAATGATATTAATATTTGTATCCAATACAAAATAAGTATATTTTCATATACCTTTAAAGCAAAATAACTTAAGGGTAAATTTAAAAGTATAAGAATACTTAATAATATTTGATATATTTTTACTTTACCCGTAGCTTGAACAGCTGTCATTAAAGTGGTTGACAATGTTTCTATCAATAAGAAAATTAATGATAATTGTATAAAATCTAATAAATATAATGGTATATCACTTAACCAAAGCTTTAATAAATATTTGGTATTAAAAAAGATTGGTAAAACCACTATCAAACAAAAAAAGAAGCTATATTTTGACCCCATATTTATTAATAATATGTTACGTTTATAATTATTTTCTGCATAAGTTTTATGAATCTGTGGATTAATAGCAGTTGTGATTGAACTCACCAAGCCGTTAATAACTCCCACTAATGTATTTGTAAGTGCATATGCTGTATTAGCCACTAATCCAAAAAATATATTTAACAATATATTAAAACCTTGCAATTTGGCAACCGATGAAAAATTACCAAAAATATTCCAAGATGAATAAAAGAATATTTCTTTTAATAGTGAAACATTTTTAATCTTAAAAATAGTATTTTGATTAAGTTTCTTCCAACAATACAATATATATATAATACAAGTTATTAAACTAGAAAAGACATATAATAGTGCATATTTAACCAACAAAGGCTCTAACAATAAATATAAAATATAAACAATTAAAAGTTTAACTACCCCATTTAATAAAGATATTTGAGCATAAAAAGACATTTTTTCTTTAGCTAATATTAAAGCATTAAATGGCGACTGAATAATAGTAATAAACACAGAGACTATAGCTAAATTAAAAATAAAATAGGAGGCCCCTTTATACTCTAGATTAATGGATAGTAACTCATTCAAAATAAAATCTTTAGAAAAAAACAAAATTAAACAGACTATTATTCCTATCAATAAATGTAAAAATAAAATATTTGACCATACTTCATTTAATTTTTTTTGATCTTTCTTGCCAATGTAATAAGCTAAATATCTTTGACTTGATGCAATCATTGCACCATTAATAAATGTGAATAAAGTAGCTACTCCAAATATTAAATTAAATAAACCATAATCTTCAGCACCTAGTAGTCTAAGCACTTCTCGGACTGTAAATAAGCCAATTACACTTAATATTAGTGTGCGAAAGATTAGATATGAAGTATTTTTTAAAATTACAGTATTCTTTGACATATTAATTTATTTTAGCTATATACCAATTTACTGCTTTCTTTATCCCTATATTTATTGTGTGACTTGGTTGATAATTTAGATTCAATTTAATTTTCTCAATACTCGCCTGTGAGTGCCGAACATCCCCAGCACGGAAATCACGATATACAGGCTCTTTCGTATAAGTCACACCATTTTCATTTAACGCAGATTTAATGGCATTAAACAAATCATTCAGCGTAGTACGATCTCCGACTGCCACATTATAAACCTGATTTTTAGCTTCATCATTTTGCGTAGTGGCGGCTAAAATATTGGCCTGAACCGTATTTTCAATAAAACAAAAATCGCGGCTGGTTTCACCATCACCATTAATGAACACATCATCACCGGCAATCATGGCCGCTGTCCATTTTGGAATGACTGCAGCATAGACTCCATTCGGGTCCTGACGCTTACCGAAGACATTGAAGTAACGCAACCCTATGGTTTTAAAACCATAAGTTCGGGCAAAGACTTCAGCATACAGCTCATTTACATATTTGGTGACTGCGTATGGTGAAAGTGGCTTGCCGATATTTTCTTCGACTTTAGGTAGCGCCGGATGATCACCATAAGTTGAACTGCTGGCGGCATAGGTAAAACTTTTTACTTCTGCATCACGTGCAGCAGTCAGCATATTTAAAAAGCCAGTAATATTGGCTGCATTGGTGGTAATCGGGTCAGCAATCGAACGGGGTACAGAACCTAAAGCAGCCTGATGCAAAACATAGTCCACCCCTGCACATGCTGTCTGGCAATCTTCAAAATTACGGATATCCTCTTCATAAAACTTGAAGTTTGCCCATTGCTCAGGAGTTACCAAGTTTTTTACTTCATCCAGATTATGCTGATGACCTGTAGCAAAATTATCCAAACCTACTACATTTTGGTTCAGCTTTAATAAAGTTTCCAGTAAGTTTGAACCAATAAAGCCTGCCACACCGGTAATTAACCAGGTTTTAGGTACTTGTTGTAATTGCTCGCATACAGTTTGATATTGGCTCATGTTAAAGATCCCTATAATTACAGACGAAGGTCAGATTCAGATTGATCCAGTACATATTTCAGATCATATAAAATATGTGCTGGCTTACCCAGGGCACGTAATGCTTCAGCACCCATGGCTTTAAACTGATCATGTGCAACGGCTAAAATTACTGCGTCATACTGACCCTGTTCCACGTTTTTGACCGGATTAATCCCGTATTCATGTTGAGCTTCGCTTGCATCCACCCATGGGTCATACACATCGGCAGCAATATTGTATTCTGTCAGTTCATTGACAATATCAATAATTTTGGTATTACGAATATCCGGGCAGTTTTCTTTAAAACTTAAGCCTAAAACCAGAACCTTGGCACCTTCGACCTGAATTTTTTTCTTGATCATGGCCTTGACCAGCTGGGTAACTACATAAGCCCCCATTCCATCATTTAAACGGCGACCTGCCAGAATAATTTCAGGGTGATAGCCGATGGACTGTGCCTTATGAGTCAAATAGTATGGATCGACACCAATACAGTGTCCGCCGACCAGACCTGGACGGAATGGCAAGAAATTCCATTTGGTACCGGCTGCCTGCAATACGGCTTCGGTATCAATTCCCATTTTATTAAAGATCACGGCCAGCTCATTAATCAGGGCAATGTTGACATCACGCTGAGTATTTTCAATTACTTTTGCCGCTTCAGCCACTTTAATGCTAGTTGCTTTATGCGTACCTGCTTCAATCACCAGGTTATACACCTGATCGACAAATTCAGCGACTTCAGGCGTAGAACCTGAGGTAATTTTCAGAATATTGGTGACACGGTGCAGCTTATCACCCGGGTTAATTCGCTCCGGACTATAACCGGCAAAAAAGTCCTGATTAAACTTCAGGCCTGATACCTGTTCCAGAACTGGAATACAGGTTTCTTCAGTCGCACCTGGATATACAGTAGATTCATAAACCACCACATCGCCTTTTTTAAGTACCTGGCCAATACTGGTCGAGGCTTTAACAAGCGGGGTTAAATCTGGCTGCTTAAATTCATCAATTGGGGTAGGTACAGTCACAATAAAAAAGTTGCAGCTTTTTAAATCTTCTAAATCTGCTGAATAACTGAGCTGATTTGCCTGTTTGAGTTCTTCTGGGGAAACTTCAAGGGTATGATCTTGACCACTTTTAAGTTCATCAATTCGTTTCTGGTAGATATCAAAACCGACTACAGGTACTTTTTTCCCAAATTCAACTGCAAGTGGTAAGCCCACATAGCCCAAACCAATCACCGCAATTTTTAAATCTGCAATAGATAGCATTTCAACGCCTTATTTATGTACTGTACTTATGAAGATTAAATCTTTCGGCAGGCATACTAGCAGAAAATTATGCAATTTCTATTATGATTTGTGCTCAAAGTAGCTCAAAAATATTCTAACGTTTGCTTTCTGTTAAAATCAATTAGTTTATTTGTAACTATTAAAATAGATTAAACTTTTTATAATATTAACCTCCTATCATAAAACTAGAAAGATAGTTACAAATTGCTATGTATCAGGTCAATAACTTGGGTAGAATAGCTTCAATTTTAAAATTTAAAAATAATCTTTGGGAAAACGTGTGCGACACTTTCAACTAGCTGCTTTATTGGCATGTGGCCTTGCTACTACAGGGTGTGCAGTCACCTCTGGTCTACAAACATACGACTTACCTGACGAAGGCGTTTTTCAAACTGACCTGGGTACTACAGTAAATGTCATAAAAATCACTCAAGATTCCATTATGGCTGCCCGGCCTGCTGAATATAATATTCAACAACAATATGCTCACCTGTTCAAAACACAGCACCGTAACTACAGCCTGAGCCCAGGTGATATTTTATCAATTTATTTATGGGCTTATCCAGAACTCACATCTCCACCTAATATTAGTAGTGATCAGTCTGCACAAGCAAATGGTTTCCAAATCGATTCGGAAGGCTATATCCAGTTTCCGATTATTGGGCGTTATAAAGCTGCAGGAAAATCACTAGCGCAAGTCAATCGTGAATTACGTAATCAGCTATCACGTTACCTAAAAAATCCAGATGTAATCGCACGAATAGTATCGTATCAAGGCCAGCGTTATTCAGTGCAAGGTAATGTGATGAATGGAGGTCAGTTTTACTTAAGCGACCAACCTGTCAGTGTTTATACTGCTTTGAGTATGGCAGGTGGTGTGAATGCACAGCAAGGTGACAATACCTCGATTACCCTGGTGCGTCAGGGACGTTCATATAGCCTAAATACCGTAGAACTAGAAAAAGCAGGTTTTTCGCTGCATAACTTATTGATTCGGCCAAATGACACATTATATGTAAACAACCGCGAAAACCAGAAGATCTATGTCATGGGTGAGTCAGGTAAAAACCAATCTTTACCATTACGTGATCAAGGCATGAGCCTCAGTGATGTATTAGGTGAAAGTCTGGGCTTAAATCCACTTTCTGCCAGTCGTAGTAAGGTGTATGTGGTGCGTAGCCAACCAAATACTGCCCACACTGAAGTCTATCAGATGGACTTGACCAGTATTGCTGATTTCGGTCTGGCCAACCAGTTTAAAATGCGCAGTAATGATATTGTCTATGTCGATGCATCCGGCTTAGCGCGTTGGCAGCGTGTTATAAACCAGATTATTCCATTCTCAAATGCGTTGTATAATTTTGAACGTTTGGGGAATTAATGAAAATTAATAATATTCTAGTGGTCTGTATTGGCAATATTTGCCGTAGCCCCATGGCAGAATACTTTTTAAAACAGGAATACCCGCACTTAAAGATTGAGTCTGCAGGTATTGCTGGCGTCGTCGGACATGCAGCCGATGAAAAAGCCAGTCTATGCATGCAACGTTTTGGGATCGACATGAGTCCACATGTTGCAAAAAAACTCAATGCTGAACTGATTAAAAAAGCCGACTTGGTTCTGGTCATGAGTCAGAACCAGCAAAAGCATATTGAACAGACCTGGCCATTTGCCAAGGGCAAAACCTTTAGACTGGGGCATTGGCAAAGTAAAAATATTGCCGACCCTTATCAGCATGATCAGACATTTTTTGATGATACCTGTCAATTAATTCAAGACTGTATTGCTGAATGGAAAAAATATATTTAATTTTTTTAATATTTTCACTTTTTGATATTTAAATTATGAGCCAAACCGCCAACACCGAAGATACCATTGACCTCAAGGAATTGTTTTTTTCCTTAATTGCGCAATGGAAACTGATTGCCCTGTGCATTATTTTAAGCTTGATCTGTGCCTTACTCTACTTAAGAACCACACCAGATAGATATACAGTAGATGCATTGGTACAAGTTGAAGATAGTAAAGGTACTTCAGCTGCACTATTAGGTGATTTATCCGGCATGATCGACCAAAAATCTCCAGCGCAAGCCGAAATTGAGATTTTAAAATCGCGTTTGGTGCTCGGCGAAGTCATCAATCATTTAAATTTAAATATTCGCATATCTGGTACAGAAGACAGTTTCTGGAACCGGTTAATGGCCAAGCATAAGTACAGCACCGAATACTCAAAAAAATCAATATTATTTAAAGATAATCAGAATAGTTTTGATGTTCGCCAGTTTGATATTCCACAATATTTCCAGGATAAAAACTTAATTTTAAGTTTTAAAGAAGGCAAATATAGCCTGACTGATGAGACAACTGAACAGGTGGTTTTTTCTGCGCCTTTAAACCAGATCAGTCAATCCTCATCTGAATACGGCCTTTGGAAAGTAGGTGTTTTTAGTCAAGACCATTTCGATGCCGCTTATAATATCCGAAAGCAAAGCTTGCCTGCTGCGATGCAAACTTTAACCGCCAGCTATTCCGTCGCTGAAAAAGGAAAATTGACTGGCGTATTAGGTCTCAATTATCAAGGTGAAGACAAAAAGCATATTACGCAAGTACTGAATGCTATACTTACCGCTTATAGCCAGCAGAATATTGAGCGCCGCTCTGCAGAAACGGCTCAAACACTCAAGTTTTTAGAAGATCAGTTACCTGAGCTAAAACAGCAACTGGATGTTGCAGAGCGTGAATTTAACCGTTTCCGTCAACAATCAAATACTGTTGATGTCACTAAAGAATCAGAATTATATCTAACCCAAAGTATTGCTTTAGAAACACAAAAAGCTCAGATAGAACAGCAAGTGGCAGAAGCTTCTTCCAAATACACCAATGAACATCCCATGATGCAGCAAATGAATGCACAACTCGGTGCAATCAATAAAAAAATTGCAGAGCTGGATGGGACTTTAAAACGTTTACCTGAATTGCAACGTCAATACTTACAATTTTTCCGTGAAGTTGAAGTCAAACAACAGCTATATACAGGTCTATTGAATTCATACCAGCAACTTCGTATTGCCAAAGCAGGTGAAATCGGTAATGTCCGTATTGTCGATACTGCGGTCGAACCGATTAAACCGATTAAACCGAAAAAATTACAGATTCTGATTTTATCGATTTTCCTTGGTGGCTTCTTAGGCACATTGTTGGCATTGTTACGCAATATGATGCGCTCAGGCATTAAAGATGCTGCTCAGATTGAAAATGAGTTGGATCTTCCTGTCTATGCCACTGTACCGCGCTCCGCTATTCAAGAAACTCGTATTAAATTATTAAAAAAGAAAAAGAATATTCCTATTCTTGCAGTTAAAGATAGCAGTGATATTGCAATTGAAAGCTTACGTAGTATGCGAACAGCGATTCATTTTGCCCTCATGAATGCCAATAATAATGTAATTGCTATTTCGGGCCCTGCTCCGGAAATTGGTAAATCGTTTATTACCACTAACTTGGCAACTATTTTAGCGCAAGGCGGAAAACGAGTATTAGTGATTGATGGTGATATGCGTCGAGGTTATTTACATAAGTATTTCAATGCAGAGGTACAA
Organism: Acinetobacter lwoffii; assembly: GCA_963516025.1. Lineage (GTDB taxonomy): Bacteria > Pseudomonadota > Gammaproteobacteria > Pseudomonadales > Moraxellaceae > Acinetobacter > Acinetobacter lwoffii_R. The sequence goes on along the minus strand of CAUPZU010000005.1, from coordinate 60,766 downwards.
CCAGGTTTAGCAGAAATATTGAATCACCAAAATAGCTATGCAGATGTAGTACAAAACTCTACTGTAGAGAACCTGTTCTTCGTTACTCGAGGCAAAAGCCCAGTCAACCCTTCTGAACTTTTGAGCACAGATCAATTTAAAGCATTTCTAGATCAGGCATCAGCCTCTTTTGATCATATCCTGATTGATACTCCACCAGTTCTTGCCGTGACAGATGGTATTATTATTGCACAATACGCCGGCGTGAATTTATTGGTTGCACGTCATGGAAAAACCCAAATTAAAGAACTTGAAATTACTGTCAATCGTTTTGAACAAGCCAATGTAAAAGTTAATGGGGTTATTCTAAATGACGTACAAAAAGGCTCTGCTGGTAGTTATGGTTATAATTATGCCTATGCTTATACAGCTTCAAAGGACGAGGATTAAGATACAATTGGTTTATATCAAGTAAATCTACGTATATGAGAAATTAAAAGTATCACTCTATAAATCAAAAACTGAGTAAAGTTATTTTGAAAGGGATCACCTTTTAAAAATTATAATAATGCTTCAAACAGATTTGAAAACATTCGATTTAAATCTGTTTGAAGTTTTTTTATATTTGTATGGGTGATAAAAATATTGTATCCAAGCAAGTATCAATATTCAGTAATAAAAAATCTATTAATATAGATATCTTTGGCTAATTAAGCTGGATTAATTTCTGACTTATCTTGATCCAATCTAAATAAAGAACTATTACTAAATATAAATAGCATTATCAAATTTTAATTTCAGGTATAGCCTCCTCCAAGGGATCTATCTATCTCTTAAGAAAAACTATTTTCGACTGAAAAATGGTTACCTAGACAAACGATAGAACGAATTTATTTTTGATCATATTATTTTATCTCTTTTGTAAATAAAGAGGTATCCGTAATATTTTTTTTCGAAAATCGTGTAGCACCTACTTCCTGGTCAGGAGCATTGATTCCTTCTTGACTTAACATCACTTTAGCAGTTTTAAACATAATTTTAAAATCAAGCCACATATTATACTGTTCAACATATTGAACATCTAATTCAAACTTTTCTTCCCAAGATAAATTATTACGTCCACTTACCTGAGCAAGTCCTGTCATACCTGGTTTTACTTCATGTCGTCTCATTTGTTCTTCAGTATAATGCTGGAGAAACTCTTGCATTTGAGGCCGAGGTCCGACAATACTCATATCTCCTTTTAAAACATTAATCAGCTGAGGCATTTCATCTAAACTAGTAGAACGTAATTTTTTTCCAAATGAAGTGATGCGAAATTTATCAGGTAAAGGATTACCCTCCTGATCTATTGCATTCCTCATAGAACGAAATTTAATCATTTTAAATAATTTACCATTTTTACCAGGCCGTTTTTGATAAAAGAAAATTGGAGAGCCCAAATTTTTTTGAACTTTATAAGCCACTATAATAAAAATTGGAAATAACATAATCAAAGCCATTAATGCAATAACTATATCAATTAACCGCTTAGATATATCTTCTTTGTTTTTAAATAAATCAGCAAAAGAATAAAAATGTACTTGAGGTATTAAAGAATTTCTTAAAATTAAATCATCTTTATGTATAAAATACCTAAAATTTTTTTTATTCATTTTATTTGATCGATCTTTTTCTGAAGATAATTGTATTATTTTACTTCTATAATCCCCCTTATTTTCTGAATATTTTTTTAATAAAATATTATTTTTCTCATCAAACAAAGGTTTATATATTAAAATATTACTTTCTTCATTTTTTTTGATCTTATTTTTATCTTTTTTTAGATTCATTAATAAACACCTCGATATGTCTATTTTTTTCAATCATATCAAGAGTGTTATTTTTTAAGTAGAGGTATATTTTAGGTGAAGGCTATCAACTAAAAAATAATCTTATATTAATATTTTTTTTATTAAATTTTTTATTTAAATATTATTAATGAAAATTTATTTAATTTTGCAACAAAATTCTTACAAATTCTTTAACAAAATAAACCATTTCGTAAATTATTTCCATTTAATAAGACCTGCTACATATTAATAATAAATAAAGAAAATTATTGTTAATCGAATAAAATATTCATTACAAAATACAATACAGCTCACACTAAAAAAATTGTGACAAAATGTAAGGTAATGCTAGATATTGTGATAAAGAACACGAATTTTACATCGGATCAACAGGATCAACAGGATCCAAATCCCTTAAATTTACTTATATCATTTGTAAAAATTTGAATAACATAATTTTTATAATTTAATTATTATACCCTTAAGTGATTTTGACTATTGATAGTAATATTCAGATTAGTTTTTATATTTTCATATATTTTTATCTAAAAATTTCAATCCTGTACTATCTACAGTTTAGCAAAATCTACAGTTGCTTTTTGATAGTGAAATACCATATTCATATATTCTTATCTTCTTTTAAAGAATCGCATACTCTAATGCTATTTAACTAAGTTCAGATGGTCTGTGATTAGGCTTTACATAAAGTTATGAAACATAAAGTTATGAACATACATAAACAAAGTTGAAATGGGGAAATCATCATTAAAACACTATTGAATGACAACACAGGAATAGATTTGACTTTAATCTTAGCAGTCATTCGATTACACATAATATTGGGTATTAAAATCAAACCGAATCGTGATGTTTTTTGATTTATTAAGGATTAGTTATAGAGATAACAATTAGTTGAGCGATGAATTATAGCTTGAGGCTTATTCAGCACATTCTTATGCAATTGAATAAGCCTGTAATCATCTTTTTGTGAAACAAAGACCTAAAGATCTATATTATAGAAATCATGTACAATAGCACGAGCACCGAATCTTTCTTTTTGATTAATTAACCCTGTATTTAAAAACTTCCCTTCATTTTCATTGGAAGTACCAAAGTCAAATATTTTAGCAGATTTTTTACTATTATTTATTAAAAAATCAAGCAGATAGTCTAATACTTTTTCCTCTCTACCCTTATCATTACTGGCTAAATACTGAGTATGAACCACTCTCTCGGTTTCAAAAGTTACTGCTGCTGCAACGATATCCCCATTGAGACAGCACTTATAAGCTCTTATATTATTAGGAAATCTACTTTTCAATAAATCTATTTCAATTTCATTATGTACAGGTTGTTGATTATGATGCTGACGTAATACTTCACGAAGAACCCCCCAAACAATACTAGGCTGATCTACTTCTTCACAAATAATCCCACTTTTTTTGAGCTTCTTAATTGATCTTCTTTTACTTTCTGAATATGAATATTCTTCCTCTAAATCAATACAAACACTAATATCTCTACGATAAAGATTTGCATGATTTCTAAATAAAGCATATAAGTCTTCTTGTGCTGGATAATTATGATAAATACTCGGGATACATTTATATATGATTTTTTCAATATTTTTTTCTTTTAAAAAAATCTTTAGTTGAGTAAAAAGTTGAAGCATATCAGCAGCATGAACTCCTCTATCAATCAAAAATCCACCAAAGGTTAGACCTTGATGACTATAAAAAATATTATCTTTAATATTTCCAGGCAATAAAGCCATAATTTTCTCTTCATTATTTTTGAATATTAAAGAGAAATCTTCAAAACGATTAGAATGATACTCCATGAAATACCGATTAAACATAAAGTGAGAATTTTTACATTTTAATAAAAATTTATTCCACATAATCTCATCTGAATCTTCGTATTTTTTTATTTGAAAGCTTATATCTTCGCCCATTACAATCTCCTGTATAAGTTAAATTTAATCAAAATTATTTTTATAAATAAAAATATTATTGAATGATTTGTAATCTTAATTCATTCCTAATATTTGCAATAATCTATGATTTATATGATCAGCATTAAAATTTTTTTTAGCATATAAAAAGCCTTGATACCCCATTTTATTTACTTGTTCAGGATATTCTATGAAATAAATCATTTTCTTTACTAAGGCGTTTACATCCCATTTAGGAATTAGGAAACCCGTAACACCATCTACTACAGTTTCATTACAGCCAGGTACATCAGTAGTAATCACTGGTCTTCCTATAGCCATTGCTTCTTGTGTACTACGAGGTACGCCCTCACGGTAATAGGAGGGTAATACAAAAACTGCACTCTCACGTATTCTTTGATCCACATCTTTAACGAAGCCAGCATATTCTATAATTCCTGTTTTTATCAATTGATTTAATTGTTCTTGCTTCAAACCAGTTGGGTTTTCAGGATCTAATCCACCTATAATTTTAAATGTTATATCAGGATATTTTTCTTTAACTATTCGAGCAGCTTCTAAATATTCAAATATACCCTTTTCAGCAATTAACCTCGCAATAAAGATAAAAGATAAATTTTTCTCGGCATCCCATTTCGTATAGGCATACTCTTGTAAATTAAGGCCAATTGGTCCTAAGACTTCAATTGCATTATTTTTATGGGGAAGATTATAACGATGTACTAGATCTTTAGGGTCTTCGCGATTAAGAAAAATAATTTTGTCTAGATATGGAAATGCCAGCCGATATAGAGAAATTTGTACAAAACGTATGAATTGAGCTTTCAGACTTTGCCCATGTTTATGAATGGTAAAAGGCGAACCCAATCCTTCAATCATGCCATAGATATAAGGAACTTTCGTTTTGTAAGCAGCCAAAGTTGCATAAATAACTGGCTTAGTTGAATATGAAAAAACAATATCAGGTTGAATTTCACTTATTTTTTTAATCAGTTGATAAGTTGAATGAAGATCAGCAAATGGGTTCAATCCACCACGACTAAGTTTATAGGTAACCAGCGTAACACCTAAACTTTGTATTTTAGCCAACCATTCATTGGTATATTCAGACACGAAAGCATAAACATGATAATTCTGTGCTAAACAGGACAAAATAAAATCTTTACGAAAGCCATAAAGATTAGAGGCTGTTGTCCCAATGATAATAATTTTTTTAGAGATCATTGCTTTATACGCTCTATTAGTTCTAATTGTGACGCATAAAAATTTTTCTCGTCGTTAGAAACAGGGTTTATCCTACGGCTATGTAAGATCTTCATTAAATTTAGAAAATCTAATATTTTTACAATAATTTTTTTTATCTCAAATTTTAGAAGAATCTTATTTTTCTCGCGATCAGCGATTATATTATTATAATATTTTTTGATTACTTCAATCTGGGTATTATAACCACGGATCATTTTCTCTTTTTTTACATTTTCTACTTCTCGATAAAAATACAATGGTTCTTGCATTACCATATAATTAAAATCATTTTTTATAGCTGCTGAGAGCCATAATTCATAATCTTCAGCTAGGCAGTTATTTTCCTGATAAGGATTTCTTTGACACCATGCCTTACGTGCAAGAAGTGAAGGATGTAATAAATTTGTCAACCCTTGCAAAATTTCTTTTGGCTGCATCTGGTGGGTAGAAAAAATTCTTTTCCCCAGAATTTCATTTTTATTTCCAATGGAATACAAGCTGGTAACAACTAAATCAATCTCTGGATTTTTAGTTAGGACTTTAATCTGTTTTTCAAGCCGGTCTACAGCCATTAAATCATCAGCATCCATACGCGCAATAATGTCATATTTTGCTTCACTAATAATCTGATTTAAGCGATAGGGTAATCTTCTATTATAACCGTCAGAAATGATACGGATTCGAGAATCAACAAATGATCGGGCTATTTCTAAAGACCGGTCTGTCGAACCATCATCTACCAGTATGAGTTCCCAGTCTTGAAAAGTTTGGGAAAGGACAGATTTAATCGCATCTTCCAAGAATTTTTCAGCATTAAAAAATGGAATTCCGATAGAAATATACATATTTATTCATCCTTATTATTTGAGAATAATAAAAAAGCCGCCAATAAAAACCAAAAAATAATTGTTCTTGCGCTATAAGTGGTAAACCCATATAACATTGGCCCTAATAATATCATCTTGTTGGAAAGCGATAGTTTCTTAAATATTTGATATAAAAATATTAAAAATAAGGATATTCCTATAATCCCATAATAAAACAAGATACCTAACCAAGTTGAATGAATTTCATTTCCTGTAGGGTTATATAACCAGTGGGCGCCTTGCCCAGCACCAAAAATTAAATATTGAGGATAATCTAAAAAACTGAAAAGACCACGCCCTTCTACCTGACTGTCTCGTTGATCTAACCCTTCTATAAAGCGTAGTGCAATACTATCAAAGACCCCCAAGTTATATAAAAAGTAGCTTAAGCTTCCAAAAAACACTAATGTTCCAATGAATACAAATATTCTTTTATTTAGGTCTCCTTTTTGACTAAATATAAGTCCCAGAGTTAACATTAAAAAACCAACTGAAGCAGATCTTGACATGGTCAATAAAATTAAGAATAAGGCTAAAAAATAGATAGTTATTTTTTTAAAGCCATTTCCTGAAATATACAGATAAATTGCACAGCTACTCAGCACCCAAAATGCCATCTGATTAGGATCATTAAAAAGACCATTATATCGAGGTTCAAAATCATAACGACCTAAGTTGCTTGCCCAGATAATAATTTCAACAATATAGGAAAAAGGAATCAGGAATAATAATTTTTCATAGAAAAAGTTAATCTGAACTTGATTTAAATTCATCATTAATAGAAAAAACAATAAATTAAATATCCAGTAAACAGTCGACATCATATAACTTGAATCGAGAACAATTAAATACCAAGCAAAATTTACACAAATTGCATAAGCAACGAATAATAAAATTATATTTGAATATTCAATATTTATTTTAGAGTTCTTGCTAAATAGCAATAAAATAGCACCCATAATAAAAATATGGCTGAATTGTGGAACTCCACTTGACCAAAAATAAAACTGAGATAAAAAAAATGAAAATAGTATAAGATATATAATTGCCTTATCTCTTATATTAGCATCACTTAAAAAAATAATGTTATTTTTTGAATTGGTTTCATCTAAAATAATCACTATCCATTCCTTTTTTTATTGCCTTTTGCTTGAAATAAAAGCAAAATAACAGATTAATTTTTTATATTATTAATTTAATTATTTCTTATTTAATATATTTTAAAATAGTATTTTCTAATAAAATTAATAACACTTATAAAACTTAATTATATTAAAAATCTTTTTTGATAAGTAGCCAGTAAAAAAACCTAAAAAAATCATATGTTAAAATTTCAGATGGATATTCTCTCAAAATTCTTAGCATTTTTTCTAATGATTTCCTTTTGGATATTAATCCCGATTCAAATGCATTTATCCATAAAGCCCTCTTTTTTGCTTTATTAAATAGAATATGATTTTGGTACTCATTTAAAATCATCATTCTTGAATCATGCATAAGGGCCGTTTGCTTATGCATATTATTATCATGTAGCCTATATTTAGCAAACACGACAGGAAGGTAACATAACTCCCCTTCCTGTGCTAAAAGCAACCACATATACCAGTCTTCGATTTTTACCTTAGCATTGTAACCACCAATTTTTTTCAAAGCTTTAGATCGGATCAGTTGGGTCGTAGCTGGTAAATCATGTTCTAATAATAAAATTTTTTCAAAATTATAACTTTGTCTTTTTTTGACCCTATTTTTTACAAGATTAGAATCATTATCAATAACTGCCACTCCTCCAAATACTGCGATACAATTTTTGTTCTGGTTTAAAAATTCTGATTGTATTTTTATTTTATCTTTTAAGATTATATCATCTGAAGCCAGAGAAGAAAAATATTCTCCCTGTGTCCATTCTAATGCTTCATTCAAGGTTGCACTCAAGCCCTTATTAGGTCGATGTCTAAACTCAAACCGGATGAAGCGTTTTTCACAGAGCGGAATCAGTTCTTGGATTTGTTCTACTGAAGAATCTGTAGATCCATCGTCAATGATAATTAACTCAATATTCTGATAAGACTGGTCAATGACACTCCGGATACTGTCACACACGAATCTCTCATGATTATAACTTGGTATAATGATGGAAACCAAAGATTGCTCAATTATCATATTATATATCTCTTTATTTTAATTTTTTAAATATAAATAAACTGATTACTATCCAATACATCCCATAATTTATTAGGTGGGCAATTGAAACACCTTTAAATCCAAAAAACTGGGTACATACATAGGTCAAAGCAATAAGGGATAAGGTAAATATAATTTCTGTAGAAATGTACAGTTTGGTCATTGCTTTACTTAGCATTAAATAAGCAAGTATCCAACTTCCTATTTTTAGTGAATCCCCCATCATTTGCCAAAAGAACAAGTCCTGCATGGGTGCGAAAGATGGAGTGAATAGTAAATTAATTATCCAATCGCGTAGTATGTAAACAATAATTCCTCCTACTACAGTCAGTGGAAAAAGAAATTTATAGCCCAAATAAACTTCTTTCTTAATTTCATCAATCTTATTTAGCTCTGATAATCGAGGTAAGTAATACACTCCCAATGTTGTCGTGACCAGCATAAGGTATACAGTGCTTAGCCGGATCATCGCTTCCCAGTAACCTGCATATGCCAGGCTAAACTCCTGAGTTAAATATGCTCTAATCAACATTTGAGACAGAGGTACACAAATCGCACTCACCAATGCCATGAGAATAAATGAGCTAAACTTTTTGGTAATTTCTAGGTCTATTTTTCCTAGTAGAGATGAAAACTTAAACCAGTTCGCTCTATAACATAGAAATAACGTCACTATAAATGCAATAGACTGATAAATGGATAATGCAACTAAAGCTCCATATAAATGCAACTTAATTGCCAGTACACTCGTGATAATAAGAGCAAACAAACTACCTGCAATATTTGCAAGAACTAATTTTAATATTTCTTTTTTGCCATTTAATATCGCTAAAAATAGCGTATTAAAATTGAAAAATATCAAAAATACTGCAAACCATATAAAAACTGTCTGGTATTTAAGTGAATGGAAAATATAAAGTGACAGTTGTCCTTGAAAAATTAATATGAGAAACGCGAAAATTAGACTAAACAGAAAAACAATACTACCTGCTGTTTTCCAAATTGCACGTTGTTTACTTTCATCCTCATGATATTCGGCTGTATATTTTACGACTGCGGTATTAATTGCACTCCCTGCAAAAGTAGTCACCATTTGAATAAAATTCTGGAACTGTCCTATCGCTGCATATCCAGTGGGTCCTAGATATACAGCTAAAATTTTATTCAGTACAAACATGGTGATGGTCTTAATCAAAACTGCCACGCCATTAAGTACACTAGTCGTAAGTAAATTCATCTATGCTTGAAAACCATTACATAACTGAACAACCTGCTTTGCCTCATCAATAGATAAAGTCGGTCCAATCGGCAAGCTCAAGACCTCAGCATGAATTTGTTCTGAAATTGGTAAACTGAAATTATTCCACTCCTGATAGGCTTGCTGCTTATGCGGTGGAATCGGATAATGAATCAATGTCTGTACCCCGTGCTCTGCCAAGTGTTTTTGTAATTGTTCCCGATGTGGAGTTCGGATCACAAATAAATGCCAAACATGCTGCGTGTTAGTTTCGGCATTTATATTTGTGAGTGGAAGCTCAATCGCTGGATTCTGAATTTCTTTTAAATAAAGATCTGCAATATGACGACGATACTGGTTCTCCTGATCTAAAAATTTCAGTTTCACATTCAAGATTGCCGCCTGAATTTCATCAAGGCGACTATTTACTCCAGGTACCAGATTTTTATATTTTTCGTGTGAGCCATAATTACGTATAGCCTTAAGCATATGAGCTAACTCGGCATCATTGGTGGTAATCGCCCCCGCATCCCCTAGCGCACCCAAGTTTTTACCCGGATAAAAACTGAAGCCTGAGGCATCTCCCCAACTGCCTGCTTTTTTACCATCTATTTCAGCACCATGAGCTTGTGCTGAATCCTCCAAGACCAGTAAATTATATTTCTTGGCAATTCCCATAATTTCTGGCATTGCAGCAAGTTGTCCATATAAATGAACTGGTAAAATTGCCTTGGTTCGGTCTGTAATTGCTGCTTCAATTTTTTTAATATCAATATTAAAAGTATGAATATCCGGTTCGACCAGCACCGGCTTTAAATTGTTTTGTGAAATCGCCAGCATACTTGCAATATAGGTATTCGAAGGTACGATAACTTCATCCCCTTCATTTAGTTTCCCCAATTCCTTCCATGCACGCAGAGTCAGAATAAGCGCATCCAACCCATTGGCAACACCTATGGCATACTGTGTTCCACAATAATCCGCAAATTTTCTTTCAAAATCTTCTACTTCTTTGCCACCGATATACCACCCAGAATCAATGACCTGTGTACAAGCTGCTAAAAGTTTGTCGCGGTATTGAGCATTTATCGCTTTTAGGTCAAGAAAAGGAATCATTCTTATCAATCTCATATAAAAATTTATTATTTATTTTTTAATTTTACGTTCATCAAAATTAATATCTTGATATTAATTAAAGTGAAAAATACAATATTATTTATTAAGTTCATAACTCTTCGTTTTAAAACTTGGCTCTAATAAAAATTTCTTCATTTTTTTATTTAAAGGCCTTTCAACATACTTATACATTATAAAACTAGCTATTAAAGTTACAACAAAAATAATGAATGAGAACAGCATTAAGTCCATATTAAATAATAGTATCTTTTTTATATAATTTAAAACCTGTATTTCCAAAACATGAAGCAAATAAAAAGAAAAACTGATTTCCCCCGCCAATACCATATATTTATTTGATAAAAACTTAGTAATCATACTTTTTTTCTGAGCAACATGAGACAATGCAAAAATAAGAATAATTGCTGCCATAGGTAGCCAATAATATATTGAGTATCTATAACTTATATCTATCTTGTTATGAAAAACAAAGAATAAAACAAAAAGCAAAATTGCTCCTAATTCAAATATAAAAGTAGGTATCTTTATTTTAGAATAACTAACTTTTATTTTTTCATAAAGATCAAATAGAATAATACCCAGTAAAAAATCAGAGAAGCGTACAAATGGTGAAATATACAACCAATAGTGATCCTGATTTTTATTAAGCTGCATATTAAGAATTAAAATACCTACTAGATATAAAATAAAAATATAAGTTCTTATTTTTTCAGAAATTAAAAACGCAAATGGAAAAAGTAGATAAAAGAACAATTCGTCAGAAATACTCCAGGAAGGAGAATTTAATGAAAAATGAATATTTTCTTCTAAAAAAAAGCTTTGTATCAGAAAAATGTGTTGAATTAAGTACTCCCACCCTTTTCCAGATTGAATAAAGGTTAATAGGAGTACAAGTGCCGTAGTCGCAATATGCACTGGATACACTCTTGCTAAACGAGAAATATAAAACTCTTTTTTTGAAATATTTCCTATAAGAAATTTTTCTTTATAACTATAGGATAAAATAAATCCGCTTAATATAAAGAAAAAACTGACGCCTAAAAATCCTTCATTAAAAATACTGTTAAAAATATTTGCATAATTTGTATCATTTTTTAGAAAGGCCAAATGACTAAGAAAAACAAATAGTGCAAAAAACATACGCAATGATGTAAGTGGTTTAATCATCTCATACATCTCCTTAATATTTATTATTATTTAAAATTCTATTTTCTGAAGCTTATCTATTAACAAAAGCCATCATACTCATGAATTATCTTTCGTAATTTTAATTATCTAACTATCTATTCAATAAAAGGCTTTTCTGCTTCTTCTAAAAACTGGTCATAGTTACGGATATAGTCACTTTCATCATAATGATCGCTTGCCAATACCAACAATATGCAATCTTCTGAAAAATCATGCATCTCATGCCAAACCATTGGCAGGATAAATAATCCTTTATTAGACTGACCTATTAAGATCTCTTGTTTTTCTTTGCCATTATCCATCAGCATTTTACAACTGCCTTGAATGCAAAAAGCAATTTGTTGAAGCTCTTTATGTGCATGAAATCCACGAGGAACATCAGGCTGAGCACCGAAAATATAATAAAGCCTCTGTATACTAAAAGGAACATTCCGATTGGCTTCAGCGACCACCAAGCTGCCACGATGATCTCCCAGATTAGGTAATTCAATCCATTCGATGAGATTCATAGTTATTACCCCACTAAAGAAATCAGATATTGGCCATAGCCATTTTTATTCATTGTTTGACCAATCGCTAAAACTTCCTCTCTGCTCAACCAGCCATTATTCAATGCGATTTCTTCCAGGCAGGCCACTTTATAACCTTGACGTTTTTCAATAGTTTCTACAAATTGAGCTGCTTCAAGCAGGCTGCCCTGTGTACCCGTATCTAACCAGGCAAATCCACGCCCTAACAATTCAACATTTAAATCACCGCGCTCCAGATATGCCTGGTTAATTGAAGTAATCTCTAACTCTCCTCGTTCAGATGGTTCTACTTGTTTGGCAATTTGAATCACATCATTGTCATAGAAATACAGGCCCGTCACAGCGAAGTTAGATTTAGGATTTTTTGGTTTTTCTTCAATTGACATAACACGTTGCTGTTCATCAAATTCCACCACACCAAAGCGTTCAGGATCTTTCACCTGATAGCCAAATACAGTTGCTCCTTTTTGTCGCGCTGCAGCCTGGCGTAGCATAGGGGTAAAACCTTGCCCGTAAAAAATATTATCGCCCAGCACCAAACATACATTGCTTTGGCCAATAAATTTTTCGCCCAGGATAAAGGCTTGTGCTAAACCATCAGGACGAGGTTGAATCGCATAACTCAATTCCATACCAAACTGTGAACCATCTCCTAATAAACGCTTAAATCCCTCAATATCCTCCGGAGTACTAATGATAAGAACTTCACTGATACTGGCTAACATCAGGACAGATAATGGGTAATAAACCATTGGTTTGTCATAAATCGGAAGTAGCTGTTTCGAGATTCCTTTAGTAATCGGATGCAAACGCGTGCCTGAACCGCCTGCTAAAATAATTCCCTTTGTTGTTTTTGACATTATACTGCCTCCCCTAAACGTTCACGCTGATATGAACCATCCTGAACGCGATGACACCATGTCAGATTATCCAGATACCACTGCACAGTTTTACGGATACCAGTCTCGAATGATTCCTGTGGCTTCCACCCTAGTTCCCGTTCAATTTTTGAAGCATCAATGGCATAGCGCAGATCATGTCCAGGCCGATCATTAACAAAAGTGATGAGGCTTTCATAACGCTCCCCATTCAGTTGGGGTTTTAATTCATCTAAAATCTGACAGATGATTTTTACCACGTCTATATTTTGTTTTTCATTCCATCCACCAATATTATAAGTTTCACCTGCAAGACCTTGAGTCGCAACCTGATATAAAGCGCGGGCATGGTCTTCTACGAAAAGCCAGTCCCGAACCTGCTGACCGTTGCCATACACTGGTAAGGGCTTCCCCTCTAAAGCATTGAGGATCATCAAAGGAATCAGTTTTTCAGGAAAATGATAAGGTCCATAATTATTCGAACAGTTCGTGACAACCATCGGTAAACCATAGGTTCTATGCCAGGCCCGAACTAAATGATCTGAACTGGCTTTACTTGCCGAATAGGGCGAACTTGGTAAATAAGGGGTGGTTTCAGTGAATAGATCAGTTGTGTCTTCTAAGTCGCCATATACTTCATCTGTTGAAATATGGTGGAATTTGAATCTGGATTTTTTAATTTCAGGCAGCTTTTGCCAATACTTTCGTGCAGCTTCTAATAAGGTATAGGTACCGACAATATTTGTTTTAATAAATTCGGCCGGACCATCGATGGAACGGTCCACATGAGACTCTGCTGCCAGATGCATAACCACATCGGGCTCAAAGCTTGCAAATAATCGTGTTAAAGCTGCATGATCACAAATATCAGTTTGAGAGAAATGGTAACATGGGTGATCCAATACAGAAACTAATGACTCCAAGTTACCTGCATAAGTTAACTTATCAACATTTAAAACATGATGTTCAGTCTCTTTAATGATATGCCGGATGATAGCAGATCCAATAAAACCAGCCCCACCAGTTACCAATATTTTCATCACCATTTTTAGTGTCCTTTAATATTTTTATTTTACTTTTCACAAATTATTTTTAATGTATTGCTGCCTTCTGGGCATATCTATTTTTATTGATTTGTTCATACGATATATTAATTTTATTACACAAACCACTTCTAAAAAAGTAGATGCTTAAATGTGGTTACATTTTATAAGTTCAATGAATTTTTTAGAACTCATCTCATCGTATATAGCCATCAATCTTCTATATATTTTTCAACTAATATTAATTTAATATTCATCAAAAATTTTCTACTAATATTTTAATTAACAAAGTCTTGTTTTAATTCTTTTAAATTAATTTTTCTTATGAATCATTTAAATTTTATTTAAATTCAATAAAAATCAATGATCTAAAAAACCTTTAGATTAGATAAAAATTATATGAAAATACTTTCCTATATTGACTATGATTATGCTCTTAATCTTTTCAGTTACATCATCTATTAAAAAATAACAATTGGAAACAATTAATCCTTATTCTAAGACTTAAGTAATTCGCTATATCTCTATAGCTTGTTTAAACAAGGTTTCACGTCCATTTTCGTCCATCTTTTCGCAGTATTTTTTTTCAAACTTATTAAATTGACTTAAAAATAGCTATAGACAAGGTATGTGATCTATTATATTTTTTAGATGTTAATTATATCAATCGAATTAAAAAATTAATAATTATTAATAAATACCAATTCTGAACATATAAAAATAAAGGGGTTTCAAGTGAACCATAGACACCTTTTAGGTATTTTTACCTTAAGCCTATCTCTAGTTGGATGTGCAGCAATATCCGGCTTTCAAACATATGATTTACCAAAAGAAGGAATCTATCAAACTGAACTAGGAACTCCAGTCAACCTGATAAAATTGAATCAGGACACCCTGCCTGTATTGCAGTCTGCCCAAACCCATAATCTTAGTCATTATGCTGCTTTATTTCAGACTGAGGTACAGGATTACCGTTTGAATCCAGGTGATATTTTATCCTTTCAATTATGGGCCTATCCTGAAATTAGTGCAGCTCCTACAGCAAGCGATAATAACAACGGCTACCAAATTGACCGAAATGGTTATATTCACTTTCCATTCATTGGCCGTTATAAAGCAGCTGGAAAAACCCTTCCGCAAGTGAATCAGGAAGTACGACGTCAATTAATTCCCTACTTAAACAGCCCCGATGTGGTGGTGAGAGTCATTTCCTATCAGGGACAACGCTATTCAGTGGTCGGTAATGTAAAATCGGCTGGTCAATTTTACTTGTCTGATCAACCAGTCAGTGTTTATACGGCGCTCGGTTTGGCGGGTGGTATTAATGAGCAAGGTGACTCTACTTCGATTCAACTGGTGCGTCAGGGTGTAACCTATGACCTGAATACTATTGCACTGGAAAAGGCTGGATATTCCTTGCATAAGCTATTGATTCAACCGAATGACACTCTTTATATCAGTCCTCGTGAAAATCAAAAGATCTATGTCATGGGTGAAGCCAGTGCCAATAAACCTTTACCAATACGTGACCAAGGCATGACTCTCGCTGATGTATTGGGTGAAAGTGAAGGGATTAACCCCTATTCCGCGAGTTCTAGCCGGATTTATATCTTACGTGGCAACTCGGACAATCAGATGACTGAAATATATCACTTAAGTCTAAAAAATCTTGGAGATTTTGGCCTGGCGAAACAGTTCAAAATGCGTAGCAATGACATTGTCTATGTTGATGCCACAGGTCTGACTCGTTGGGAACGCGTTGTTAGCCAGATTCTTCCATTTTCATATGTCGCTGATTCAGCTATACGATAGGTAACTCAGCTATGAAAATTAAAAATCTTTTCGGGGTCTTTTAGGAAATATGGGGGTATCAATTAATGACTGAAAGTTTATTCATAACATCCGCCTGCATTCGTAGATTAAATCTATAACTTCAGTGATTTGGAATGATTATAGTCATCAATGACCACCCACTATTTTGATATAAGCTCACGGACTTCACCTGCAAATCCATGGTGCTCAAAACTCGATATGAAACAGATTAAATAAAAACCGTATTATTCTGATCATCATTAAAATATCTGGCCTTATGTGGGTTAGATATTTCAAGAAAGGACAATAAAACCAAAATATGTAGGATTCTTTCTCAGAAAAGCAGCAAGTCTTTGATTATTTTATTAAAACCAACTCAAAGACTGGAAAATCACTTTTAAACTTTTAGATAGTAAAATTATGAACAAAAATAACAATACCGAAAATATGATTGACCTAAAAGGGGTGTTCTTTTCCCTGCTCTCGCAATGGAAGCTCATCCTCTTGTGTGGTTTGCTTAGCCTGATGGCAGTGTTGCTGTACATGCGTACCGCAGCCATTAACTATAAGGTGGATGCAATCGTTCAGGTCGAAGAAAATAGAGGGGCATCAGCTGCCTTATTAGGCAGCTTGTCAAGTATTATTAGTCAGATGTCTTCATCAAATGCTGAGATTGAGGTTTTAAAATCACGCACGATTCTTGAATCAGTGATTGATCGTTTAAATCTGGATCTCCATATTGCGAGCACTGAAGACTCTTTTATCAATCGTCTTATTTACGGCAGAAATTCTCAGACCGAATATCAACCCGAAACTGTACGCTTTAAAGAAGGTGAAAAAAGCTTTGATATCCGTCAGTTTGAAGTTCCCGTAGCGTACCAAGATAAAAATCTCCTGCTGAAGTTTCAACCACAGAGCTTTAGCTTGATCAATCCAGTGACAGAAGAAACTGTCTTTGAGGGTGCACTTAACCAGCCCGTTCAAGCCAAAACTGCACAGGGAGACTGGAAAATTGCAATCTTTAGTCAAGATAATCTAGATCGCAGTTACCGGATACAAAAGCTCTCATTGCCAACAGCGATTGATTCTATTCTTGCCAATTATACAGTGACAGAAAAAGGCGAATTGAGTGGAGTTCTGCAGCTTCGCTATCAGGGTCAAGATAAACAGCACATCACTAAAGTCCTGAACACGATTTTAGCGATTTATAGCCAGCATAATATTACACGCCGTTCAGCAGAAACAGCGCAAACACTGGCGTTTCTGGATGAACAGTTACCGGATTTAAAGAAACAGCTTGATAATGCGGAATTTGCCTTTAACCAGTTCCGTCAACGGCATAACACAGTTGATATCGCTAAAGAATCTGAATTGTATTTAAATCAGAGCGTCACCTTAGAAACGCAAAAAGTCTTACTTGAACAGAGACAGGCAGAAATAGCTGCCAAATATGCAGCCCTACATCCAGCCATGCGAGAAATTACGGCTCAACTTCGTGTGATCAATGGCAAGATTCGTGAACTGAATACAACACTCAAAAATATTCCAGAGATACAACGCCAGTATTTGCAACTGTCACGCGAAGTCGAAGTCAAACAGCAACTGTATACCAACCTGGTGAATTCCTACCAACAACTGCGTGTTGCTAAAGCGGGTGAAATTGGCAATGTACATATCATTGATACTGCACTTGAACCAATTGACCAGGTGCAACAGAAAACACCACTGATTCTGTTCCTAGCCTTTTGGTTCGGTATTTTTGTGGGAATCTTGATGGCATTATTCCGCAATATGCTGCGTTCTGGTGTGAAGGATAGTAGTCAAATAGAATATCAACTGGAGCTTCCAGTGTATGCAAATATTGCCCATTCTCCGAGTCAAAAACCTGGGCTAAAACTACTCAAAAAGAAAAAGATTCCTTTTGTATTAGCTCTTAAACATAGCGATGATATTGCGATCGAAAGCTTGCGAAGCATACGTACAGCGAGTCATTTCGCCCTAAGCCAAGCCAAAAACAATATCATCATGATTTCAGGTCCAGCACCAAAAGTCGGGAAATCATTTGTTTCCAGCAACCTGGCAGTCATCATGGCGGAAAAAAATAAACGCGTATTGGTGATTGATGCAGATTTGCGTCGTGGTCATATCCACAAATATTTTGATCTGGATAATCAACATGGATTAACTGACTACCTGAATGAGCAGATTACATTAGAACAGGTAGTACAAAACACCCATGTTCCGAACTTAAATGTAATTACCTGTGGTGAAATTTCAGCAAATCCTTCTGAGCTTCTCAATTCGGTACGCTTTCAGGAATTACTGCAATCTCTGATCCCACACTATGACCATATCATTATTGATACACCACCTGTCTTGGCTGTCACGGATGCGATTATCGTATCCCGATATGTTGGACTCAATTTAGTCGTGGCGCGCTACGCAAAAACACAAATGAAGGAGCTGGAGCTTACATTGAACCGGTTTAAACAGGCCGGTTGTATCGTAAATGGCTTTATCCTGAATGATATTCAGCGTTCAGCCGGGGGGAGCTATAGTTATGATTACATTTATAGTTATAAGTCTAAAGAACAAAATGGTTGATCCCATTTAGATAGAAAAACCAGCTATTGCTGGTTTTTTTATCTCTTTAAACTTCAACATAATTGCGGTGTCCTCTTGCTAAAAAACCACCCATTCTGCAAGATTTCTCAAAATTTTCTGCTAAGATGGAATGAACCTCAACGATAACATTAGATTGGAATAATACATGAGTAAGGCCTTACCGATTGCTGTCGCTGTTCTTTTAGGCGGTGCCGCGCTAGTACCTGTTTACTATGCAACTCAAAACCCAGCTGCTCAAACCACAAAAGCATCTAAAGATGCCTCTGCTGTTTCTAAAATTAGCTATGCACTCGGTTATGAAGTCGCTCATCAAACTCCACCTGAGCTGGATATTAACAGCTTTGTGACAGGCGTTCGCGAAGGTCATGCCCGTACCGCTCCTGCTTATACTGAAGAAGAATTACAAGCAGCTTATGAGCAGTTCCAAAAAGAAATGCAGCAGAAGCAAGTGGATAGTGCCAAACAGGCTCAGGCATCAAGTGATACTTTCCTGACTGAAAATGCCAAAAAAGCTGGGGTAAAAACTACCGCATCTGGTTTGCAATATTTAGTGACCAAAGAAGGTACAGGCAAGCAGCCTGCAGCAACTTCAATCGTGAAAGTACATTACACAGGGAAACTGGTTGATGGTACCGTGTTTGACAGTTCGGTTGAACGTGGCGAGCCGATTGAGTTCCCACTCAATCAGGTCATTCCAGGCTGGACCGAAGGTCTGCAACTGATGAAAGAAGGCGGTAAAGCAACCCTGTATATCCCATCTAAACTCGGTTATGGTGAACAGGGCGTGCCAGGTACGATTCCTCCACACAGTACTTTGATTTTTGATGTGGAACTCATCGAAGTAAAATAATCCACGAAAAGGAGAGCAACGCGCTCTCCTTTATTTTGAGAATTAATCATGAAAATACAAATAAGTTTGATGGTGTTACTGCTGAGTTCTGGCAGTCTGTTTGCCAAAGAAGTTACCAATAAAAGTCCTGAGGCTGAACAGGTTGGCTACAGCTTTGGTTATCTGATGGGAAAAAGTAATGCAGATTCCTTACAAGGCATTGATCTGGATGCCTTTAGCGCCGGTTTAAAAGCGGCAGCCGCTGGGAAACAGGCAACTCTAAGTGAAGAAGACATGGCGCGAGTCTTGACCCAATTTAAGCGTCAGGCTGAAGCCAAAGAGCTGATTACCCTGAAAAAGCAGGCGGATGAAAATGCCAAAATTGGTCAGGCTTTTCTGGCTGAAAATGCAAAAAAACCGGGGATAAAAACCACCAAATCAGGTTTGCAATATCAGATTCTTCAGGAAGGTAAAGGTAAATCGCCGAGCGCAAATAGTAATGTCCGCGTACATTATGAAGGCCGTTTGATCGATGGTACGGTTTTTGATAGCTCGATTGCCCGTAATCAGCCCGTGGTATTTCGTACCACCCAGGTCATTACCGGCTGGACCGAAGGTTTACAGCTGATGAAAGAAGGTGCCAAATATCGTTTCTTCATTCCGGCCGAACTGGCCTATGGACAGATTGGTTCAGGGGATGTAATTGAACCGAACAGTACTTTAATTTTTGATGTGGAATTACTGGAAATTATTAAATAATAAGTCCTATTTTTCCAGATCTAACATCGGAGAGGTTCTATATTGGCCTCTCTTTTTTTATGGGCTTAAGTATCCGTAAATCGCAGGTTTTCATGTCACATTCCGATCAGTTTTGCTATGTTATGTTTTAATCAAGCGATTCAACAACAATAGAGGACGTCAGCATGGCAGCAATCAAGACCCGCGAAATTCATTACACTGCACAGGATGGCAGCCCATTAATCGGTTATTTTGCCGCACCAGAAACTGATATTCCTGTTGCCGGTGTACTGGTCGCACCAGAATGGTGGGGTCGGAATGAATATACCGAACAGCGTGCCCGTGAACTTGCAGAACATGGCTATGCGGCCTTGGCCATGGACATGTATGGGGATAAAAAAGTCACGACCAACTCTGATCAGGCATATCAGTGGATGATGCAAACTTTTGCAGATCCTGACACCATCGTTAACCGTGCCACAGCGGCTTTGAATACCTTGGCAGCGCAGGATGAAGTTAATCCCGAAAAACTTGCAGCGATTGGTTTCTGCTACGGTGGCAAAGTCGTACTGGATCTGGCCCGTTCTAATGCGCCTTTAAAAGCAGTGGCCACTTTCCATGCCATTCTGTCGCCAAAAGCACCGGCTCAGGAAGCTCAGGTACAGGCAGAAATTCTGGTGCTACATGGTGAACTCGACAGCATGGTGACTCTGGATGATGTCGCCAGTTTCCGTGAGGAAATGTATGCTGCCAAAGTCGAGCATGAAGTAATTGTTTTTGAAAATGCCAAACATGGCTTTAGCAACCCGCTTGCGGATGAACGGGCCAAAGCCAATGGTGTGGATCTTGGTTACAATGCAGAAGCGGAACAAAAAGGCCTGGCAGCGATGTATGCCTTGCTAGAACGTCATTTGGCATAAATAGAAACAACTATTTGGCTTGTTCACAGGCTGAATATTTCAGATACTTCATGAAGAAAAGAAAGATAAATCCTACCAGAGGAGAATGTGTATGATAGCTGAAACCAACTGCCCCTACTGCAATTTTGACGAATATGATGTCATTGCCAAAAATGATTATGGTGTGGTGTTGCCTGAAACGAATTCATTGTCCGAAGGTCACTGTGTGATTATTCCATTGCGGCATGTGGCCTCGTTTTTCGAAGTGACCGACAAAGAACGTAAAAGTTTGATGTCCTTACTGGAACAGGCACGCAATGAACTGCAATTACGTTACCAGCCTGCCGGTTTTCATGTCGGCTTTATTGATGGTGAAGTATTTCAGGAAAAGGTAGAACATCTGCATATTCATATTATTCCGCGTTATGCCGGCAAGACCTTAAAGCTGGATGAGCGCTGGGGAATTAACGATTAACCGGATTCTTTATCAAAAATAAATGCTCTACGGAGCGTTTATTTTTTTGAAATCATGCTTCTGCCCAAACAAATGAGCAGCCATTTTTATCCTACTTTTCACATTCCCACCCTGCTGATTCCGCTATACTAGCTGCTGCTTATTCGGTTGCTAGGTGTTCATGTTTGTATTTTCAGATGCCCTGTTGGAATGGTTTGATGTGCATGGTCGTCATGACTTGCCTTGGCAGGTAACAGATGATCCGTATAAAGTCTGGGTTTCTGAAATCATGTTGCAGCAAACCCAGGTCAAAACTGTACTGCAATATTTCGAACGATTTATCCAGCGTTTTCCCACTGTTCAAGATTTGGGTCAAGCCTCATGGGATGAAGTGGCACCCTACTGGGCAGGTCTCGGCTATTATGCCCGCGCCCGCAATCTACATAAAGCTGCCGGCATCGTGACAACACAACAGCAGTTCCCTCAAACCCTAGAAGAATGGATGGCCTTGCCCGGCATTGGCCGTTCCACTGCAGGTGCCCTGATGTCACTCGGTTTACGTCAATATGGTGTAATCATGGATGGTAATGTTAAACGGGTATTGTCACGTTTCTTTGCCATTGAAGATGATCTGTCCAAACCGGTGCATGAACGTGCCCTATGGCAACTGGCGGAACAGCTCTGTCCTATCGAACGCAATCATGACTATACCCAGGCGATTATGGATCTGGGCGCGACCGTTTGTACGCCGAAAAAGCCTTTATGTCTGTATTGTCCAATGCAGCAGCATTGCAAGGCACATCAGCAAGGACTGGAAAATGAATTGCCTTTCAAGAAGGCCAAAAAACCAGTGCCGGTGCGCTCTGCTCAGGTCTTGCTGATCCAGTCCGGTGCAGAATGGGTCTGGCAGCAACGTCCTAATAGCGGCCTGTGGGGTGGTCTCTGGTGTCTGCCGATTATTGAAAATGCATATGAATTTGAACAGCAATGCCAGCAGCTGGGCCTGAAAAATATCGTCAAAAAAACCCAGATTAGCCACAGTTTTACCCATTTTATCTGGCACCTTGAAGCGATTGTTTTTGCAGTAGATCAGGATCAGCAGGAACATCTGGCGATTGAACTGCAAGGCTGCTGGATGAGTCCGCAAACAGCAACCGATGCCGGTATTCCGACTGCCATGAAAAAATTGATCACTAGCGTCAATCTGTGACATAGTCTGAATAAAGCAAAATATCGATCAGCTCAACATGAGCATTGCCAATATTTAAGGATGAATAAAGTGCGCCAATAC
Source organism: Acinetobacter lwoffii (assembly GCA_963516025.1). Lineage (GTDB taxonomy): Bacteria > Pseudomonadota > Gammaproteobacteria > Pseudomonadales > Moraxellaceae > Acinetobacter > Acinetobacter lwoffii_R. Next base: position 38,048 of record CAUPZU010000005.1, on the reverse strand, counting down.
CTTGCTTTGACGTGGATTGCTTTCATTGCTGTGCTGCTGGCTGCCTGTAGCAGTACACCGAAAAAATCCCCCGCTGTACAGCTCAATCCCATCCTGGTGCAAAAGCTGAAAAATATGCGGATGCCCTCTTCTCTGCCAATTCCAGTTGCACGTGTACAGGCACGTGAATTAACAGATACCTGGGGCGCTTCGCGCAGTCGCGGACGCCTGCATGAAGGTATTGATATCATGGCTCCACGTGGAACCAAAGTTTTTAGCGCGACTGAGGGCCTGATTGCAGATTTACGTAATAACAATTTGGGTGGTAAAGTAGTCTGGATTCTAGGTCCGAGCGGCTCGTGGCATTATTATGCTCATCTGGACGGACATAAGCGCGGTTTAAAAGTGGGCGACTATGTCAAAAAAGGCCAGCTGATCGGTTATGTCGGCAACAGCGGCAATGCCCGGCATACTGCACCACATCTACATTATGGAATCTATTTACAGGGCAAGGGCCGCGGTGTGGTCAACCCTTATCCCTATTTACGTTAATTTTAGGATATTTACATGTCAGAAGCGTTGATCAATCGTCTGGTGGAATTTGCTGAATCAGGCAATCAACAAAAAATTGTATGGAATGGTCAAACTTACCAGGGCTGGGTGATGGAAATTACCGAGGATGCGCTTCTGATCAGTACCGGTTATGCTGACAAGGCCGGTAAAGATATGTGGATTCAATTTAGCGATCTGGATCAGGCTGAGTTGTCTTACTGGGATAACCAGCAAGATCAATGGACTATTTTTAAATTATAAAACCATAAAAACAAGGAGCATCACATGACTGTGCAACGCTGTGGCTGGTGCTCCGATGATCCGCTGTATATCACCTACCATGACCAGGAATGGGGACAGGCACTGCTGGATGAAAATCGCCTGTTTGAAATGCTGTGCCTAGAAGGACAGCAGGCTGGTCTGGCCTGGATTACCGTTCTCAGAAAACGTGAAGCTTATCGTGATCATTTTTTTCAATATTCGATTGAATCTATCGCCTCACTTACAGATCAACAACTCCAAATAAAACTCGAAGATGCTAGCCTGATACGGCATCGCGGCAAGCTGAATGCCATTCGGGAAAATGCCCAAGCCTGGCTGAAACTAAAACAGCAAGGCATCAATCCGGTGGATTGGCTCTGGTCTTTTGCCCAGCAACCGCGACTGAATAATGATGTTGTGGATTATCGCCAAGCACCCGCTCAAACCATTGAGAGCCAGAAGATGTCTAAAGCACTCAAACAGGCCGGTTTTAAATTTGTCGGACCCACCATTTGCTATGCCTTTATGCAGGCCGTTGGTATGGTCGATGACCATGAAAATCATTGTGACTTTAAAACAATATCCTCGCATTTAAATAAGAGCTAAAAATCATGTCGAATAATATTATTCAAGCTTATGCTGCCATGTCTGCAGGTGCGGAACTCGAACCTTATCAGTTTGATGCCGGAGAACTGCAGCCGCATCAGGTCGAAGTAAAAGTGGAATACTGCGGCCTCTGTCATTCCGATATTTCAGTGATCAATAATGACTGGGGTTCTTCAGTGTATCCAGTCGTGGCTGGACATGAGATTATCGGTACCATTACCCATCTGGGTGCAGAAGCCAAAGGCCTGAAAGTTGGGCAACGGGTGGGTATCGGCTGGACAGCGGAAAGCTGCCAATATTGCGATCCCTGCATTTCAGGCCAGCAGGTGCTGTGTACTGGCGGTCAGGTGGCTACCATTGTCGGACATGCCGGTGGTTTTGCCGACAAAGTGCGTGCTGGCTGGCAATGGGTCATTCCCCTACCCGAAGATCTTGATCCTGAAAGTGCCGGCCCTCTGCTCTGCGGCGGGATTACCGTATTCGATCCGATTCTCAAACATCAGATTCAAGCTATTCATCATGTTGGCGTAATCGGGATTGGTGGTTTAGGTCATATCGCGATTAAATTGCTCAAAGCTTGGGGCTGCGAGATTACCGCTTTCACTTCAAATCTGGATAAAACCGATGAGCTGAAAGCCATGGGCGCTGACCATGTGGTGAACAGTCGTGATGTCGCTGCATTAAAAGCCCAGCGTGGCAAGTTTGATTTATTACTGAGTACTGTCAATGTCACCTTGAACTGGCAGGCTTATCTGGCAACTTTGGCGCCGAATGGCACTGTGCATATGCTAGGTTTACCACTTGAGCCGATGCAGATTCCGGCTGGCATGCTGATTGGCGGAGCTAAATCAGTCACCGGTTCACCGACAGGTTCACCGGCGGCATTACGTCAGTTACTCCAATTTGCTGCACGTAAAAATATTGCCCCACAAATTGAAGTTTTCCCGATGTCACAGCTGAATCAGGCGATTGAACATCTGCATTCTGGCAAAGCTCGTTACCGGATTGTACTTAAAGCGGATCTTACAGCTTAAATCCTGCCTATTTTTAGCCGTTAAAAAGACCCAGCAATTGGGTAATGCCAGTCAGTTAAGAAATTGACTGGCATTTTCTTTTTTAAATTCAGGATTATATTTAATAGGTGGGAAAGTCATCCGCAACTGTTCGAGGCAGGACTACATTAAAAAATGATTGTTTCTGCGACAAATTTACTAATGGATGCTGGCTGACGAGTTTTGTGGGGAGGACTATTGCTCTGCAAGATGCCTTCCTGGCGAAGCTCCGCTTATCATTTGAGCGAAACCAAAGTAACAAATGCTATTGCAAATATTTGATTTAAAAAGTTAAAAATTTCTCGTGAACGACTGAAAAGTTAAAGAAACTATTTCTAAATTCCTTAACTGATCAGCATTACAGCAATTGGGTCTTTTTTATCAAATGGAGCGTAAAATGCTGTCTTTCAGGTCAGAGATATAAGAGACACGACATGAAATGTCGTTTAATTTTTAAGAATCAATAATTTTAATTTAACATGAGCTAATATAAGCCTATGAAAACACTTAAATTACGCATAAAAGACAAACATTGCAAGGTGCTAAATCAGTTAGCATCCGAGGTGAACTTTGTCTGGAATTATGTGAATGATTTAAGTTTCAAACACCTTACAAGAACAGGTGACTTTTTCTCAGCATTTGATATGACTAAATACACAAAAGGAACTTCAAAACTGTGTGGTTTGCATAGTCAAACAGTACAAGGGATAACAGAAGAATATGTTAATAAAAGAAGACAGCACAAGAAAGCAAAGCTGAAATGGCGTGTAAGTAATAAGAAGTCGGCAAGACGTTCACTTGGTTGGATACCATTTAAAAAAGTAGCGATTAAATATGCTGATGGATATGTGCAATATGGCAAGTATCAATTCAAACTGTGGGATAGCTACGGTATAAGTAAATACAGCGTTAGAACAGGCTCATTCGTTGAGGATAGTCGTGGGCGCTGGTACGTGTGCCTTGTTGTCGATTCACCCAAGCAAGACAAACCAACTGTAACTCAAGCGATTGGTATTGATCTTGGTCTAAAAGACATTGCTACCTGTTCAGATGGTACGGTCATTTCAAATCCCAAGTTCTATCAAAAATACGAGCAGAAATTAGGGATTGCTCAAAGAGCAAAAAATAAAAAACGTGTACGTGCATTTCACGCCAAGATTGCGAATTGTCGAAAAGACCATTTGCACAAAGCAAGCACCATGCTTGTGAAAGAAAATGCATTGATTATTGTTGGTGATCTGAGTGCCAAGAAACTTGTAAAAACCAAAATGGCAAAATCGGTTTTAGATACAGGGTTTTCAGCACTTAAAACAATGCTCAAGTATAAATGCGAGAACGCAGGGGTATTGTTTGAAGAAGTGAGTGAGAGGTTCACAACCCAAATCTGTTCGTGCTGTGGTGAGATCACCGCAAGCAGTCCGAAAGGTAGAGCAGATTTGCGAATAAGAGTATGGGAATGTGAATGCGGTAGTTTAAATCAACGTGATTTAAATTCTGCTAAGAACATACTTGCGCTTGGGCATAAGCGTCTAGCAGTAGGAATCACCTCCGTTTTAGGGATGTGAGGATGTCAATGCAGGGCTTCAGGCAAGACCGCAATAGGTGAAGGCTTGGCCAGCTCGGTCTTCATTTTCTGCAGCATCTGATAAGGTTGTTGTTGCACGAACATATTTACGAAGGTCAAAGGAATGGAACCTTCCGGATTGGCATAACCATAGGTTGAAACCTTGACCTTGTTATTGGCTAGTTTCTGAAAAGTCCAGTCGCCCTGATAATCGGTTAAACGCACATAATCCGGATTTAAAGGATAGCCACTTTGGATGGCTTTATTCTTGATGGTGATCTGGCCATTGGCTTCCTTGATCATCTTGCCCTGTACAATCAGGTCACGGTCTTTTAAGGGAAATGGAAAATCCAGCACCATATACAGGGTAAAGTCACCTTTTTTATCATCGCGGGACAGGATCTTGATGCTACCCATATAGGGAACCCATTGCACTGCATGTGTGACATTCAGAATCAGGGACACAGCATTTTCAATGGGCGCGGTATAGGTGGTTTCAGCTTTATAGAGAAAGACCGGGTTTTGCTCATTCTGGTAGGTCCAGACCTTGATATTGTTTTTATGAATACTGAGTTTAGGCTTCTCAACAGGTTTTGCCTGCGCAATGGCACCAAGCGCCACTGCACAGAGCAGGAAAATCATTTTTTGCATTTTTTATTCGTCTTATTTTAGTTTTATACTTTTTTATAAATGATTTTGACTCGGTTTTAAACCTGAATATCGTTAAAACCAAGCACGTCCTTCATATCATATTTACGCGCTTCACGGCCGACGACCCAAGCTGCAGCACGTACCGCACCAGAAGCAAAGTTCATGCGGTTAGTCGCTTTATGAGTAATTTCCACACGTTCCCCATCGGCAATAAACATTGCAGTATGTTCACCGACAATATCGCCACCGCGAATGGTCTGGAAGCCAATACTCTTACGCTCACGCGGACCAGTATGACCTTCACGGCAATACACTGCATCTTCTTTTAAGTCACGACCCAAAGTTTCCGCAATCGCCTCACCCCACATCAAAGCTGTACCCGATGGCGCATCTACTTTATGACGGTGATGTGCTTCAATCACTTCGATATCAACCGTATCACCAAAAACTTTAGAGGCCAGTTCAAGCAGTTTGATCGAGACGTTCACACCCACTGAATAGTTTGCTGCATAAACTACAGGAGTTTCTGTCGCAGATTGATCGAGATAGGCTTTTTGCTCGTCATTCATACCCGTCGTACCAATCACGATGGCAACACCGGCTTCACGGCAGATTTTCAGATGATTGACGGTCGCTGCTGGCGCAGTGAAATCAATCACGACATCACAGTCTTTGACTACATCGGTAAGGCTACCCACGACCTTAACACCTGTTGCGCCAATTCCGGCAAGTTCGCCAGCATCTGCGCCTAATAGTGTACTTTCAGGGCGTTCTACCGCAGCCGCCAATTGATAACCTGCTTCATGCACAGCCTGAATAAGGATACGCCCCATACGACCGCCTGCACCCAAGATCCCAATGCGTGGTGTAGCTGACATAACATAGTCCTGATGTTGATCCAAAATTGCTCTTACTATAGCAAAACTGCGGAATAACACTAAGATGCATTGCATAAAAATCAATGAAAATACTCAAAGATCGAAATCACTGATATTGATAAGAGTTTCAATCCGGTCTTTGGAATTATGGGCTAGATCTCATCCAGGTCGTCGGATATGGATCAATAGCACGCATGAACCTAACCCTCTTCAAAAAGCAGCTTTCAAATCAGATGAAGAACATTCAAGCTTCGGGGGCAGATTAGGATCGTCTAGAGTTTTTATTGTCTTTCAATTCAGCTCAGCTTATCTCTCACTGAAGCGATGAACCTAAGTCACTTAGGAATGATCTATACAATTTTGAAAATTTTTCCACTTAAGGTACTTTGAAAGCACATTTCAAAACTGGGACGAATATCTTCACCATCTACAGTGATATGTTTTATATTGGAATGAGATTGTGTTTTAGAAAAATGATGATCGACTGTTGCTTGAATAGCCTGTTGAGCCCCAAACTGATCCTTTACACTGATACTTTGTTTAAGCATATCTATACCTTTAATAATAGTTAAAGTGGCAAAATATCCACTAAAAATTTGATGTTTGTTAATTTTATCTTTAAATAACTTTATGATTTAGCTTAAATAATTGATTTAGAGAAGTATAGAATGTACGACCATCTAAGTTTAAATCTACCTCAACTCCAGAGGAAAGAAGAACTCTTTTACCCACTTCAATTCTTTTTAAACCCTGACGTGTATTTTGCATTTTATTGAGAGGAATTAACGAAACAATAATTTCAGTACCATTTTTAGATTTTGCAATTAAATCATTTATTTTTAACAACTTGAATCCTGTTTTTCTAAAGATTTTTCCAATTTTGAAAATAACTTAAAATTAAATTTTGAACGATAAAAAAAGCACTTATTAAGTGCTTTTTTTACTGTTTATTCTTGCTTAGATAGCAACAATATTTACAGCATTCGGTCCTTTTTGACCTTGAGCTACACTGAATTCAACCAGTTGGCCTTCCATTAAGGTTTTAAAACCTGAACTGGCGATTTCGCTGAAATGAGCAAAAACATCTGGACCCGATTCTTGTTGAATAAAACCAAAACCTTTAGTTTCGTTGAACCACTTTACAGTACCTTTAACAACATTTGAGTTTGACATAATATATCCTACTAATTTTTTAATAATTTTTAGTCAATTTATTGACTGAATATAACTTTGAAATAATAAAGAATGAGACTTAAAATCTGAAAAAAAACGAAGGATTATGACTAAAACTACGATACTTAAAGAAGATTTACCGAAACAAGACTTTTTTCTAGTTAAGTTAACTATACACGAAAAATTTAATTAATCAAGTTTTCTTATATATATATTTATTTTATTTATTAAAAAATAAAATTCTAAAAATTCATAGTGATTTCAATAAGATTAAGCTTTCATTGTCATGATAACAAAATAAGAGTAATCTGCTGTACTGGTAAATTTGATAAGTAATGAATGCGATTATATAGCTCTGTAATAATAATATTGGTCTTTTTAATTTTGGGAATGATGCTTTTTTCTCAATTACAAAATATCTATCACCCTCCAAATTTGGACTCATACTTTCTATTTAGATAATCAAATATAAAAACAGAAACCGCTTTTTAGGCGGTTTTTATGTTTAAGCGATACCTATCAAACAATAAATAGCATCTTCTAATCTAGAGTATCTTATCTACATAATAAAAAAGGACGCCTCAGCGTCCTTTTTTACTTTCACTCAATTAATCAAACAAGCGATCAAAGAATGATTTTTTCTTCGGTGAGGATTTGCTATCTTCGCCATCCATGGTTTCTTGCAGTTCTTTTAACAGTTCACGTTGACGTGCACTTAAGTTGACTGGAGTTTCCACCACAATACGGCACAGCAAGTCACCTTGCATGCTGGTACGTACCGGTTTAACACCCTTACCACGTAAGCGGAACAGTTTACCTGTTTGCGTACCTTCAGGAATTTTCAGGCTAACACGGCCATCTAGCGTAGGAATCTGAACTTCCTTACCTAAGGCTGCATCAGCAATTGATACTGGTACGTCCATATACAGGTCAGCGCCATCACGCTGGAAGATTTCATGCTCACGCACCACCACTTCTACATACAAGTCACCTGACTGGCCGTCACGGATCGCTTCACCCTTACCGGTCAAGCGTACGCGGTCGCCATTGTCCACACCCGCAGGAATAGTGACTTCCAGAGTTTGCTGACGATCCGACACACCTGAACCATGACATTTATTACATGGGTTCTTGATGATCTTGCCCTGACCACGACAGGTACTACAAGTTTGCTGTACCGAGAAGAAACCTTGCTGCATGCGCACTTGACCAGCACCATGACAGGTACGGCAGGTTTCTACATCGTTTGGATTTTTTGAACCCTTACCATCACAGGCATCACACGGTGCCGGCGCAGTAAAAGTAATGGTTTTCTTGACGCCTTTGACCGCTTCTTCCAGGGTCAATTCCATCACATAGCGTAAGTCAGAACCACGGCGTGCACGTTGCTGGCCACGACCACCGCCGCCACCAAAAGCACCACCGAAAATATCACCGAACTGGCTGAAAATATCTTCTGCGCTGAAACCACCGCCGAAGCCGCCACCGCCGCCCATACCACCTTCAAAGGCCTGATGACCCATACGGTCGTACATGCTGCGCTTTTCACCATCAGAGAGCACTTCATAGGCCTCTGCTGCTTCTTTGAATTTCTCTTCAGCTTCAGCATTGTCCGGGTTACGGTCTGGATGATATTTCATCGCCAACTTACGGTAGGCTTTTTTGATTTCATCATCACTAGCGGTTTTAGCGACGCCCAAAACCTCATAATAATCACGTTTAGCCATGTCTGGCGATGCTCCTCACGGAATTTTGTTTAATATTCAACTGAGATCTGAAATTGGGGTCAAACCGAGTTTTACAAGGGGAAATCTGAAAAAAATTATACGCTTTAGAACACAGCTTTATTTTGAGAGAATTTATAGATACCTTTAAACCAGGCATTGATCAGGAAAATAAAGGCAATAAAGCTGAAAATCACCCCGGTCACCACACAGGCTTTCACCCATAACTGGCTGTCCCAGGCAAAGAAAAACAGGGGAATAAACCACAGTGCAGCGAAGATCGCCAAAATGGTATAAATCACGATATTACGCATGATCCACAGTGCCTGTGCCTGTAACCAGACTTCAGCATAATCAACCTGGGTAACTTTACGTGCGAACCAGTAGGCCAATAGTCCACTAAATAGGGTAAATAAGGCCAAAAACATGAAGACATAAGCCATCGCTACGGAACGTCGCATCTTGGTTAATGTATCTTGAGTCATGTTTGGTTCAACCTCGTTACCGTATTGACAGCTCGGCCAATGCAGCAATTACTTATTTTTTTAAATTATAAAAATCTCAGGTGCTACTATATTGAAAATTTCCAAATTTCGCACCTGAAATTATGACAAATTTAAACAGAATTTAAACTTTTTTTCACTTTAAACCACTGTGCATATAGTGCAGGCAGGAAAAACAGGGTCAATAATGTTGCCACAATCAAACCACCCATAATCGCTACCGCCATTGGCCCGAAGAAAATACTGCGAGACAAGGGAATCATGGCCAGAACTGCAGCCAGTGCGGTCAATACGATCGGACGACAACGGCGTACTGTGGCATTGATGATGGCATCCCACTGCGACTCTCCTGCCTGAATATCCTGCTCAATCTGGTCAATCAGAATCAGCGAGTTGCGCATGATCATTCCGGATAAAGCAATCGTCCCGAGCATCGCTACAAAACCGAAGGGTTTATTGAAAATTAACAGGAATAACACCACTCCGATAATGCCCAAAGGTGCAGTCAGGAACACAATAAAGGCCCGTGAGATGCTTTTGAGCTGAATCATCAGCAGGGTCATGACGACTGCGAGGAATAAAGGCATGCCGGCATTGACCGAGTTCTGTCCGCGAGCAGATTCTTCAACCGTACCGCCCACTTGCAGCAGATAGCCATTCGGCAGCTCTGCCCGGATTTTTTCCAGTGGCTCTTTGAGTTCATTGACCACAGTAGCGGGCTGCAACTTGCTACGAATATCGGCACGCACAGTAATGGTCGGTAAACGATTCCGATGCCAGATCAGGCCTTCTTCAAAGCTGTATTCAATCTTGGCCAGCTGCGCCAAAGGTACCGATGTACCGGTTGCGGTCGGAACAGCCAGACTGGCTAAAGATGCTACCTCCACCCGTTCAGCCTGAGCACCACGTAAACGGATTTCGATCAGTTCACGTTTTTCACGGTACTGATCAATACCGGCCCCCAAAATCGAGCTGTTGAGTACATTGGCCAGTTCACTGCTACTCACCCCAAGCTGACGGGCACGATCCTGATCAATCTGCAATTTGATGACTTTACTCGGCTCGCCCCAGTCCAGATGCACATTGGTGGTATTCGGATTGTCTCCCACGGTGGCTGCAACTTTCTGCGCCCATTCACGAACTAATCCTAAGTCTTCACCCGACACCCGGAATTGTAGTGGATAACCCACAGGTGGGCCATTTTCCAGCAAGGACACCCTGGTACGCACTTCTGGCAATAACTTTCGAATCTGGTCACTTAAGGATTTACGGATTTCATTTCGATCCTCTAAAGAGGATGCCAGCACCACAAACTGGGCAAAACTGGTTTGCGGCAACTGCTGATCGAGCGGTAAATAGAAACGTGGAGAACCCATCCCGACATAAGCCACATAGTTATCAATGCCCTCTTGTTTCGATAAAAAGGCTTCTACTTTTTTTACTGCAGCTTCAGTGGCCTTCAGTGAAGCACCTTCTTCAAGTTTGAGATCCACCAGAATTTCAGCCCGGTTCGAGGGTGGGAAAAACTGCTGCGGCACCAGCTTAAACATTAAAATAGACAGAATAAAAATTCCGACCGTGGCAACAATGACAGTTTTACGATAGGTCACACAGGCATCGACCCAACGGCGAAAGCCCTGATAAAACCGGGTTTGATAAGGGTCATAATGTTCTCCGGCATGATGCACAATCGGCTGAGGTTCTGGCTGTTTGCGTAGACGTGCCCAGAGACGCTGATACCACGGCGCTTTCTGAATTAAATCCTTGTTGAAATCCGGCAGAAGTTTATCGCCTAAATATGGCACAAACAGTACCGCGGCAATCCAGGACACCAGCAATGCAATGGTCACCACCTGGAAAATCGAACGGGTATATTCCCCGGTACTCGATGCTGCAGTGGCGATCGGCAGGAAACCGGCAGCGGTAATCAGGGTCCCGGTCAGCATTGGAAAAGCGGTGGTGCGCCAGGCATGTCCGGCTGCCTGCAATCGGCTATAGCCCTGCTCCATTTTAATTGCCATCATTTCAATCGCGATAATGGCATCATCGACCAAAAGACCGAGAGCCAGAATCAGGGCCCCCAGGGAAATTTTATGCAGTCCGACATCAAACAGCTGCATACCGGCAAAAGTCATGGCCAGCACCAGCGGAATCGAGAAAGCCACCACCAGACCGGTCCGGAAACCGAGCGAGAAAAAACTGACCAGCAATACGATAACCACCGCTTCTGCCAGCACTTTCATAAATTCGTTAATGCTGCGTTTGACTGCCACCGGCTGATCGGAGACTTTTTGCAGCTCCATGCCGAGTGGCAGAGCTTTTTGCAGGCGGGCGAATTCCTGTTCCAGATTTTTACCCAAGGCAATGATGTCCCCACCCTTGCGCATCGATACAGCAATACCAATGCCGTTTTCGCCCATAAAGCGCATCCGGGGCTGTGCCGGATCACTAAAGCCTCGATAGACTTCTGCGACATCTCCCAGCTGAATAGTTTTGCCATTGACCAGCAGCGGCATCTGTCTTAATTCTTCAACACTGTTTAATGCACCACTGACCCGCACCTGAATCCGGTCTGAACCGGTTTCAAAAAAACCGGACTGGGTGGTGGCATTTTGCTGCTGCAGGGCTTGCTGAATCGCCATGACTGGAACGCCCAGCTGAATGGCCTTGGTATTGGAAATCTCAATCCAGATTTTCTGGTCTTGTAGGCCAATCAGCTCAACTTTGGCAACATCTTTGACCCGTTGCAGTTGCAGCTGTAAGCGGTCGGCGTATTCCTTGAGGGTCGCATAGTCAAAATCTTTACCCTTGAGCACATAAATATTGCCAAAGGTATCGCCGAATTCATCATTAAAGAACGGCCCTTGTACCCCTTGTGGCAATTCATGCCGGATATCGCCCACCTTCTTGCGCACGTTATACCAGACATCAGCGACATCTTTCGAAGCCAGGGAATCCTTGGCAACAAAAGTCACCATGGATTCACCCGGACGCGAATAGGCCATGATGCGCTCATACTGTCCCGTGGTCATCAGTTCCTTTTCAATCCGGTCAGTGACCTGCAGGGAGATTTCTTTGGCACTGGCACCCGGCCAATAGGTCTGGATTACCATGACTTTAAAGGTAAAAGGTGGATCTTCACTTTGTGACAGTTTGGAATAAGAGACGATGCCGATCAGACCCAGCAGGATCATGAAATACAGCACCAGACCTTTATTTTTTAAAGCCCATTCCGACAGGTTAAAGTTCATGCTTAACTCCCTGCCTGAATGGTCACACGACGGTTTTCACGATCAATCGGATTGATTTTTTGCTGGTTACGCAGCAGATGTACGCCACCAATCACCACATAGTCTTCCGGCTTGAGCCCACTGAGTACAGGAACACTGTCCCGGCCATAGGCACCGAGCTGGACCGGGACTTTACGTAAGGTATGATCGGGCTGGACCACCATGACATAAGCCTGCTGATCCGTTGCCGAGACACTGGATAGCGGCACACTGAGCATATTGTCGCGGCTGTGCTGAAAAAACACCCGGGCACTTTGCCCCAGCTGGATCTGGCCATTGCCTTCACGTAAGGAAACTTTAACCCGAAAGGTACGCGACTGGTCCGCTGCCGGTGAAATCTCTCGGACAATGGCGGCAAATTTTTCTTCAGGTTTGGACCATAAGGTGACCAGAGCCGCTTGCCCCACCCTAATTTCAGCAATTGCCTGTTCCGGCACCCCAATCACCACTTCACGCTCGCCGGCAATTGCCAGTTCATACGCCGCCTGCCCGGCAGCGACCACCTGACCTGTTTCAATATTGCGTGCAGTGATTACGCCGTTTCTGGTGGCAATCAGCTGATTATAAGCAGTCTGGTTTTTAGCGGTATCATAATTGGATTGTGCCTGCTTCAGATTTGACAGGGCGGTCTTGTACTGGTTTTCGATCGCGTCATATTGTGAGCGGCTCACGGCATTGGATGGCAATAACTGCTTGAAACGTTGTAATTCATCCTGAGCAATCTTAGTGGCAGACTGCGCGCTTTCCAGCTGGGCACGTGCTGCATTCAGCTGCAGCTGGGCATCTTTGACATCCAGAGTTGCCAGGACTTGCCCGACTTTGACCTGGTCACCCACATCGGCGAAGCGCTGGGTCACCTGTCCAGCGACCCGAAAGGCCAGCGCCGTTTGCTGGCGCGCCTGCACATCACCGGCATAACTTTTTAATTCATACTGTGAAGTGGTGGGTGTGGCCACCATGACAAAGGGAACTTCCTGTTCTGCTGCAGCAGTATCTTTGCTGCACCCGGTTAAGGTCACGCTGCAAAGCACCACCATGCCAGCCAATACGCTGTAAATCCTGCTCATCTTATTCGCTCTTATCTGATCATCTTTTTTAGGGCAAACTATGCTGATATATTGAATTGCTTGTTTTTTAATTAATATACCACCCGGTACACTAATTACAACTGAATCATCAAAGCAATGACCGTGTTGACTTTTTTTGGAAGAAATTTTGCAAATACCTGTAGGACGACCCAAGGATCTGGAAAAGCGTCAGCGCATACTCAGCGTGGCCAAAGCGCTGTTTTTAGCGCATGGCTATCATGCCTCCAGCATGAACCAGATTGCACGTGAGGCAGGTGTAACCAAGCTGACGGTGTATAACCATTTTCAGGATAAGGCGACCCTGTTTAGCTGTGCGATTGAGGATACCTGTGAAGCCATTCTGCATGAACATCCTCAACTCTTGCAGCCGAGCAGTGACTTTGCGCAGGAGTTTTATCAGGCCTGTCAGCGCGCTTTAAATATTATTCATTTACCAGAAGCGATCAAGCTGGACCTGCTACTGATGGAACTGGCCTCGCAGCAAAGTCCTCTGGCAGAACAGTTTTATCAGGCCTCGCATAACAAACTGGATGCAGTCTGGAATGATTTCTTTGCTCTGGCCCAGCAATACCGCTTTATTCGGGTCGATCTTCCAGAAAAACAGACCGAGCTGATCGTGTCCCTGCTGACCGGAACCCGTCATCAGAAAATCCTGTTGGGTCTCAGCCCTCCCCCTTCAAGCGCAGAACAGCAACAGATTATTAGCGAGGCCATTGAACTGTTTATGCTGAAATATGCCCTGCCGGATTAACTCCTTTCTTTCGGACTGATCACCGATCACCGTATGTGGCCTAAAAGTTGCTAAAAAAGCAGCCAATGCTCTGCAACTTTTGTCTCTAGGGGACTTGGATTGTCATGCAGTCGCGGTATAGTCAAAGCATGCATGTGAGGGAATAAAAAATGATTCAACAGATTGATGCACCACTACGCGAAGACGTACGCTTACTGGGTAATTTGCTTGGGGAAACCTTAAAATTACATGCCGGGCAGGATTTGTTTAATCAGATCGAGCAGATCCGTGCCCTGTCCAAAGGCGCTCGCGATGGACAGGTCGAAGCAGAAAAACAACTGGAACAACTGTTTTTGAGTCTGGAAGATGCAGAAATCCTGCCGCTGACCCGCGCCTTTACCCACTTTTTAAACTTTGCCAATATTGCCGAACAATATCATGTGGTACGTCGTCGCCGTCAGAGCGAGTTTGATGACACTGCAGAATCGCCCAATCCTCTGGTGCCTTTATTTGAAAAATTTAAACAGCAGGAAATTTCTGCCGATACGCTCTATCAGCAAATCTGTGAACTGAAAATTGAACTGGTCCTGACCGCGCATCCCACAGAAGTCAGCCGCCGTACCCTGATTCAAAAATATGATGGCATCAATAATGCCCTTTCCAAATTCGACCAGCAGAAACTGACGCCACGTGAACGTCAGGCCGTTTTGGCCGATCTGAAACAGCTGATCAGCTCCGCCTGGCAAACCGATGAAATCCGTCAGCATCGCCCGACTCCGATTGATGAAGCCAAATGGGGCTTTACCACTATTGAACAGACCCTATGGAATGCGGTCCCGAAATTTATCCGCGAACTCAATGGCATGGTGCAAGCGCAATGTGGCCAGAACCTGCCCTTAGATGTTGCACCAGTACGTTTTGCCTCATGGATGGGTGGTGACCGCGATGGCAACCCGAATGTCACCCACACCGTCACTCAGGAAGTACTGTGGCTGTCGCGCTGGAAAGCAGCCGATCTCTATGTACGCGATATTGAAAACCTGCGCTGGGAACTCTCCATTCAGCAATGTAGCCCGGAAATTTCCGAAGCCTTGGGCCAGCCCCATCCAGAACCCTATCGTGAATATTTACGTGACACCCGTACCCGCCTGAAAGCGACGCGGCACTGGCTGGCAGAAAAATTAAAAGGCAATGATGCCGATGACAGTCTGGTGATTAAAAGTAAATACGAACTTTTACAGCCACTCCTGACCTGCTACCGCTCACTGATGGACTGCAATCTGGCCGAAATTGCCAATGGCAGCCTGCTGGACTTTATTTACCGGGTCAACAGTTTTGGCATCGAACTGCTAAAACTGGATATCCGCCAGGAATCCGGCCGTCACCGTCAGGCGATTTCAGCCATTACTGAATATTTGGGACTGGGGAATTTTGAAACCTGGACCGAACAGGCCCGTCAAAACTTTTTACTGCAGGAATTGCAAAGCAAGCGTCCGTTACTGCCGAAACATCTGAATGAACCGGCCGGCAGCCTGATTGAACATCCGGATGTACAGGAAGTCTTTGCCACCATGCGCACACTGGCCGAACAGCCGAGCGAGTCTCTGGGTGCCTATATTATTTCCATGGCAGAATATCCAAGTGATGTCTTGGCGGTACTGCTTTTACAAAAAGAAGCCGGCATCGAGCACGCCTTACGGGTGGTTCCCCTGTTTGAAACCTTGAAAGATCTGGATGGTGCAGCCGCAACCATGTCGACCCTGTTCAATATGCACTGGTACAAACAGCATATTCAGGGCAAACATGAGGTCATGATTGGCTATTCGGATTCTGCCAAGGATGCCGGTTTTATGTCGGCCAACTGGGCTCAGTATCGTGCCCAGGAAGAACTGACCGCAGTTGCCCAGCAACATGGCGTGCAATTGACCCTGTTTCATGGTCGTGGCGGTTCGATCAGCCGTGGTGGTGCGCCCACCCAGCAAGCATTGTTCTCTCAGCCACCGGGTTCTATTTCCGGTGCGATCCGAGTGACTGAACAGGGCGAAATGATCCGCTTTAAATTCGGGCTGGAAGAAATCGCGCTGCAAAATCTGGAAATTTATACTGCTGCAACCCTAGAAGCGACCCTGCTCCCGCCACCTGAGCCAAAACCGGAATGGCGCGACCTGATGCATCAAATGACTGAACTGTCTGTTCAGGTCTATCGCCAGACCGTACGGGAAAATCCACACTTCGTGAAATACCTGCGTACGGTAACGCCAGAACTAGAACTACAAATGCTGCCGTTGGGTTCACGCCCAGCCAAACGTAAAGTCAGTGGCGGGATTGAATCCCTACGTGCGATTCCGTGGGTATTTGCCTGGACCCAGATTCGCCTGATGTTGCCTGCCTGGCTCGGGACCGGTGCTGCACTGAATGAAGTCCTGGATCAGGGACAACGTACAGTACTCGATGAGATGCTGGCCGAGTGGCCATATTTCCAGACCCTGATTGATATGCTGGAAATGGTACTTTCTAAAGCCGACGCCCATGTGGCACTGTATTATGAATCGCATCTGACCCAGGATGAAGATCTGAAAATTCTGGGGACAGAATTGCGCCAGCGTTTGCAGGATGCCGTACAAACCTTGTTAACCCTGAAAGGTGAATCAAAACTGCTCAGCAGCAATGGCGTACTGGATCAGTCCATGAAGGTACGTAAACCATATCTGTTACCCTTGCACTTGCTGCAAGCTGAACTGATGAAACGTCGCCGTTTATATCTGGAACAGCAACAGGCCGAAAATACCCCGGTGGATCATGCGCTGATGGTCAGTATTGCCGGTATTGCGGCCGGTCTGCGTAATACTGGCTAAGCAAAAATGCCCATTTGAAAGCACATCCTGGTGATGTGCTTTTTTATTGACCAGTCAATAGCCAGGAAATATTTTATTTTATATAGTAAATCAGATTTATTTATAGATACCCCTATTCATAATAAGAAATTAATCTACTGATTTCACTTTAATTTTAACCCAGTATTCTTTTACCGCCCGGTAAAATCTTAAATAAAGTCATAGAATTAATTTGAACAAAAATTTTGTTTAAGTGATTAAATCTTCTAAAGAACAAGAGTATGATGTGCACAATTTATCTTTTGAGTGCTCATTTTATGTCCAGTTGGTTTGCCAAATGGCGCCCTTATGAGGGCAGTATCGATGCACGACCAGTAGGTACCGCAGAGTATTTGCCACCCGCACAAACGATCATTTTGGGTGTACAACATGCTTTTGCCATGTTTGGCGCGACTGTACTGGCACCTTTTTTAATGGGCTTTGATCCTAACCTGGCGATTTTAATGTCAGGGATCTGTACCATTCTGTTCTTTTTAATCACCGGTGGCCGGGTTCCAAGTTATCTAGGTTCAAGCTTTGCCTTTATTGGTGTGGTCATCGCAGCAACAGGTTATGCGGGTGGTGGCGGACTGAATCCAAATATTGGCGTTGCAGCAGGCGGGATTATCGCATGTGGCATCTTCTATGCGCTGATGGGCTTTCTGGTCATGGCAACGGGTACCCGCTGGATTGAAAAGCTGATGCCACCGGTAGTAACCGGTGCCGTGGTGATGATCATTGGCCTGAACCTTGCTCCAGTCACAGTGAAAAGCGTGATGGGTAATACCTTCAATATGTGGATGTCCCTAGTCACTGTGCTGTGCATGGGTTCAATTGCCGTATTCACCCGTGGCTTATTACAGCGCCTGCTGTTATTGGTTGGCCTGTTATTGGCTTATCTGATTTACTTCGTACTCAGTAATGTCATGGGTTATGGCACTGCGATCAACTTCCTTCCTATTCAGCAAGCAGCCTGGTTCGGTTTACCGACTTTCCACGCGCCGACCTTTGAATTGAATGCCATGTTGATCATTGCACCGATTGCCTTGATTCTGGTGGCTGAAAATCTGGGCCATATTAAAGCCGTAGGCGCGATGACCGGTGAAAACCTCGATCCGCATATTGGTAAAGCCTTTGTGGCAGATGGTGTTGCAACCACTTTAGCCGGTGGTGTAGGTGCGCCGGGTATGACTACCTATGGTGAAAACATTGGTGTGATGGCCGTGACACGGGTTTACTCGACCATCATCTTTGCAGTCGCGGGTGTCTTTGCTGTGTTCCTGGGTTTATCGCCTAAGTTTGGTGCGATTATTCACACGATTCCGACAGCGATTCTGACCGGTGCTTCGATTGTAGTCTTTGGTTTGATTACCATTGCTGGTGCCAAAATCTGGATTGAGAACAAGGTCGATTTCTCGCAGAACAAGAACCTGATGGTGGCTGCGGTGACCATTATTTTAGGTACGGGTGATTTTGCCCTGACTTTTGGCAGCTTCAATCTGGGTGGTATTGGTACGGCAACGTTTGCTGCACTGATCCTGAACTGGTTCTTTAGCCTGGCCGATAAAAAATAAAACTCGGAATATAAGTATTGAGCAGCCGAATGGCTGCTTTTTTTAGCTTTGTATTTTTCAACTTTGCGATTAAAGAAATGAAAAGAAGCCCCGCAAGGCTTCTGTTAAAGCACGTGTCTGTTTAAGGACGAAACTCTTTCAGTTCACGTTGAATAAAATATTGGAACATTTCACGGTATAGATGTTCAATAAACTCCTGATCGACGCCCTGCTTTTGCGCCAGAGCTCTGACATTTTCGACAATCTGTTCCATACGTTCCGGTGACTGTAAATCGGTTTCGGTTTTTTTGAAACGGGTGGTTTGATCAACATAAAATTGACGCGCAGCGATCAGCTCAACTAAAGCTGTATCAATGGCATCGATCTGTTGACGTGCGTGTTCTAGTGATTCAGCTTTGATCTTTTCCATGTTTTTTCAGTTCACTTTCAGTTTGATTATTACTCTTATACTTTTCTTCTAACACATTACTGAAAATACTTTCAATCATCCAGACCCGATATAAGCTATTAAATGTATAACTTTGATCATCTATACGTAGTTCCAGTACCGGGAAATTCGGCTGAGACTTCATTTCACAGAGCATATCATTGTCCTGTAGCTTGGCCAGAATATCGTCCTGGGTCAGATCTACAATATTTAACTGTTGCTGCAAACGTTTGAAATGAGGTGCATAAGACAGGTCTTCACCACGGGTCCAGACGGCCTGCAAGATCTGGTACATCGCCTCGATCCGCTGCTCCTCGGGACAGCTATAAAATAATTGTGCCATTGGCGCAATCGCCTGCTCGGTCGGCCGGCAGAACGGGGTAAATTCTACTTCTGTCCGTTTGGATAACCGTGTGGCCAGACTCCAGTCAAAATCATCCCGACCGCGATAGGACAAGGGATAGACATTTAGCTGGATATTATAATAATCCGCCAGTTCTTCCTTGATATAAGCCAGCAGCAGCCAGGAAATCGGGTCTTCCAGCGCGATATACAAGTCCAGTTCCGGATCCATCGACTGGATCTCGTTCAGCTCTTCGGCATCACTGATCAGATGCTCACGCCATTCAATGTGATCGATCATAAAAATCGGATTACCGGTCAGCAGTTTTTGCTGCTCCAGACGCCGGGTCAGACGCAACAGGTCATCGACCGCCTGATACTGGCGACCGCCTAAATTAAAATAGCTGGCCAGAATCGGAGTCTGGTCAAAAATACGTTCAGGAAAATCCTGTGGCTGATGATGGCGACTGGCCATGGCATAAAGAGTTCGTAATTTTCCGGTCTGTTTTTGCCAGAGCATATGGAAGACATCTTCCAGCAAATACAGGAAATCCTGTCCACGCAGCGGTGTATGCCGCAAAATCAGTTCGGCCTGTTTTAAGGCCTCAGCGGTCGGTAATTCTGGCGTATCATGAAAACTGAAACGATGCTGTTTCGACAAGATTTTCGCATCATTAATCGTGTAGTGCTGCCATTCATCAAAAGACATCTGGTTCGGCGCTTCGGCATGCTCACTGGAAATGATGACTTTCAGCGGCTTGAGTTCTGGACTTAAAATTTCTTCGAGCTGGGGCAACTGCTGTACCGCCAGATAACTGTACACATCATCCAGCCTTAAATGAATACTCAGCCCATCTTGAATAGATAACACCGTTTGACGGGTCGGTTTTTGGTAAAACCAACTCGATCGGATTGGATCAAACCAACGGCGTAACAGGGACATGAGATCGGCCTCGACAACAATGACGGTGCGCAGCTCAACATATGAGAAGCTGCGCAGAATAATCTATTTTTAAGATCGCAGAAGCCAAAGCCCTGCATGCTGTAAAAACTTATATCAAGTCATAAGCAAATGTTCAATGTTTAACAATGGATTAGAGGTCAAGATTCAGGTCAGTGACCGCCCCGGTTTCTGCACCTGAAGTCAGTTTGGCGAATTTAGCCAGCGCACCGTGGGTATAGTTTGGCTGAGGTTTGGTCCAGGCCGCTTGACGTGCAGCAATTTCTTCTTCCGCGACATGCCAGGTCATTTCCCGAGTTTCGGCATTAATCGAAATCTGATCACCATTTTGCACCAGACCAATCGGGCCGCCCTCATAAGCTTCTGGCGTCACATGACCAATCACGAAACCATGACTGCCGCCAGAGAAGCGTCCGTCAGTAATTAAAGCCACCGAAGCGCCCAGACCTTTACCAATAATCGCAGAAGTCGGTTTCAGCATTTCCGGCATGCCCGGACCACCTTTAGGGCCGACGCCACGAATCACCACCACTTCACCCGGCTGGACTTCGCCATCCAGAATCCCGCGCATGGCACCCTGCTCGCCTTCAAAGACCCGTGCCGGGCCAGCAAAATGCAGACCTTCCTTACCGGTAATCTTGGCCACAGCGCCCTTCGGCGACAAATTGCCTTTTAAAATCACCAGATGGGAATCTTTTTTCACGGGCGCATCAAAAGGCAGAATAATCTGCTGACCTTCCGGATAGTCCTGCACATCGGCCAGGTTTTCTGCCAGCGTCTTACCTGTGACCGTTAAACAGGACCCATCCAGCATGCCGGCATCCAGCATGCGCTTCATCAGTGGTTGAATCCCACCAATCGCAATCAGTTCTGACATTAAATATTTCCCGGATGGACGCACATCGGCCACCACCGGAATATCTTTGCCAATTCGGACAAAGTCATCCAGACTCAATTCAACCCCTGCGGTATGCGCCATGGCTAGCAGATGCAACACGCCATTGGTCGAACCACCCAGCGCAATCAAGACCTTGATCGAATTTTCAAAAGCAGCCTTGGTCATGATGTCACGTGGCTTGATATCCAGTCGTAACAGATTCATGACTGCTTCACCGGCACGGGCACAGTCGATTTGCTTGTCATCCGAAATCGCTTCCTGTGCCGAGGAGCCCGGCAAGCTCATACCGAGTGCTTCAATTGCAGAGGCCATCGAGTTGGCCGTATACATGCCGCCACAAGAGCCCGGACCCGGCAAGGATACTTCTTCAATATGCTTGACTTGAATCGCGTTAATTTCACCTTTGGCATATTGACCGACTGCTTCAAATACCGAAATCATGTCGGTATGGCCTTCGCCCGGTTTAATAGTGCCGCCATAAATAAACAGCCCCGGACGGTTTAAGCGCGCCAACCCCATGATGCAGCCCGGCATGTTTTTATCACAACCACCAATCGCGATGACCCCATCATAAGCCTGGCAGCCCACGACCGTTTCAATGGAGTCTGCGATCACTTCCCGTGATAGCAGTGAATATTTCATGCCTTCCGTACCGTTGGAAATTCCGTCAGAAATGGTAATGGTATTGAAGATAATACCTTTGCCGCCCGCAGCACTCACGCCCTGCTCTACAGTTCTGGCCAGACCATCAATATGCATATTACAAGGCGTGACATTGGCCCAGGTCGAGGCAATGCCAATAAATGGCCGTTTAAAATCGGCATCTTTAAAACCGGTAGCACGCATCATGGAACGCGCCGGTGCATTTTCAATGCCTTCATAAACCGGGGCTGAATGCTCGCGGATATTATCTTTACTCATTATTCTCTTCCTGGGCGATGACCAATTTTAAGCTTCGGTCTTGGACAATTTATTTTAAGGTCATTGTATAGAATTAAAACAAAGCAATACAGCTTTCAGCTGCTTCTATAATATTCGATACATGCCAAAGTCATCTGCAACTGTCCGAGGCAGGACTACAATTAATATTTACTGTTTCTGCGATATAAGTGAAAAATGCTAGTTTCGGACGAGTTTTGCAGATGATAGTAGTTTTGCCTACTTTTGCCGAAACAAAAGTAGGTCGAACCGAAGGTTATAAACTGCAATTAAACAATTTCCTTTAAGACCCCCGTCTTATTGAATCTATAAATTTCAAATAAAAAAAAGCACCCCATCTGGAGTGCTTTTTAAATCTGTAAAATTACAAATTAGATATCACGTACTGCACCTTTCGAGGCACTGGTGGTATGCATCGCATACGCTTTCAGTGCTTTAGACACTTTACGCGGACGCTGTTCAGCAGGCTGCCAGCCTTTGGCTTCTTGGGCTTCACGACGTGCTGCCATGGTTGCATCATCCACTGCCAGGTGAATGGTACGGTTTGGAATATCAATTTCGATACGGTCACCATCTTCAACCAGACCAATCGCACCACCTTCCGCTGCTTCAGGAGACACGTGACCAATCGACAGACCAGATGAACCACCCGAGAAACGGCCATCTGTTAAAAGTGCACAGTCTTTACCCAAACCTTTCGATTTGAGATAACTGGTCGGGTACAGCATTTCCTGCATGCCCGGACCACCACGTGGACCTTCGTAGCGAATCACGACGACATCACCCGCAGTGATTTTACCACCCAGAATTGCTTCAACCGCAGCATCCTGACTTTCAAACACACGTGCAGTCCCGTTGAATTTCAGGATTGAATCATCCACACCTGCTGTTTTTACGATACAGCCTTCTAGTGCGATGTTGCCATAAAGTACTGCCAGGCCACCATCTTGCGAGAATGCATTGGCTGCATTACGAATCACGCCATTGTCACGGTCGCCATCTAAACGTGCATAGTAACGGTCTTGTGAAAATGCCGTCTGCGTTGGTACACCGCCCGGTGCAGATTTGAAGAATTGATACACTTCTTCATCTTCAGTACGAATGATGTCCCATTTATCCAAGGCATCTTTCAGTGTTTTTTCATGAACAGTTGGAACAGATGTATCGAGTAAGCCTGCACGATCCAGTTCACCCAAGATTGACATGATGCCGCCGGCACGGTGTACATCTTCCATATGGACGTCTTGCTTCGCCGGCGCAACCTTACAAAGAACCGGCACATTACGTGACAAACGATCGATGTCGGTCATCGTGAAGTCGACTTCAGCTTCGTGTGCTGCTGCTAACAAATGTAAAACCGTATTGGTTGAACCACCCATGGAAATGTCTAAAGTCATTGCATTTTCAAATGCCGCTTTGGTTGCGATTGAACGTGGCAAGATGCTGTAATCTTCCTGTTCATAATGACGTTTCGCCAATTCAACAATCAGTTGACCAGCTTTTTCAAATAATTTTTTACGGTTGGCATGGGTTGCCAGTGTTGAACCATTGCCCGGAAGCGATAAACCAAGTGCTTCAGTCAAACAGTTCATCGAGTTTGCAGTGAACATGCCTGAACATGAACCACAGGTTGGGCAAGCTGAACGCTCATATTCAGCGACTTCTTCATCAGTGAAGCTGTCATCTGCTGCAACAATCATGGCATCAACCAGGTCGATGGCTTTTTCATTGCCACGGATTTTGACCTTGCCCGCTTCCATTGGACCGCCAGAGACAAATACCACCGGAATGTTCAGACGCATTGAAGCCATTAACATCCCCGGGGTGATCTTGTCACAGTTCGAGATACACACCATCGCATCGGCACAATGAGCATTGACCATGTACTCGACCGAGTCTGCAATCAGATCCCGTGAAGGCAATGAATATAGCATGCCGTCATGACCCATCGCGATGCCATCATCGACAGCAATAGTATTGAATTCTTTGGCCACGCCGCCTGACGCTTCAATTTGACGTGCCACCAGCTGACCTAAGTCTTTCAAATGAACGTGACCCGGTACAAACTGGGTGAACGAGTTCACCACCGCAATAATCGGCTTACCGAAATCTTCATCTTTCATGCCGGTGGCACGCCATAAACCGCGTGCGCCAGCCATATTTCTTCCGTGTGTCGATGTTTTTGAACGATAGTCAGGCATTTTATATTTCCAACAAAGTTTGAGCTTGCAATGAATCGGGCAGATCCACTCTGGCTAAATCATACTGACAAGGAGCTTAAATCAGTTGAATTTTAAACCTATCATACTACAAGCCCTTGATTTACAAGATGGCCTTTTGGGTGTAGATGCAGGCAAAAATGTCTATAGAGAGGTTTGGATGATCTGACGATAAAAATTTCTTAATGAAATCTACTATACCGCCATCATCATCAGGACAATACAAAACTTTCATGAATAATTTTTACAATTTGCATGAGTTTTTTTTATATAAAAATTCCACCGAAATTCAAGTACTCACCAAGCTTCTCGGATAAGTTTTGGTAAGGATTAGGCTGAAATTTGGCTTTTGGCTTATAATAGCTTTTAAGTTTATTTGGAATTTCATGTGTGAAGATCATATTTGCAGGCACACCAGAATTTGCAGCGACTGCATTGGCTGCGTTGCTTAGAACCGAACATGAAATTGTGGCGGTCTATACTCAACCGGACCGCAAGGCCGGACGTGGACAAAAGCTCACGGCATCTGCGGTGAAGCAGTTAGCGCTTGAACATCATCTTTCGGTCTATCAGCCTTTACATTTCAAGTCATCGACTGAAGAAGGCCTGGCAGCGCAAGCGGAACTTAAAGCCTTAAATGCAGATGTGATGGTAGTGGCGGCTTATGGTCTGATCCTGCCACAAGTGGTTCTGGATACGCCAAAATATGGTTGCCTGAATATTCATGGTTCGCTGTTGCCACGCTGGCGCGGTGCAGCCCCGATTCAACGTGCCATTGCCACTGGCGATGCCGAGACCGGTGTAACCATTATGAAAATGGCAGCCGGTCTGGATACCGGGGATATGATGTATAAAACACGATGTCCGATTACTGCCGAGGATACTTCTGCCAGCCTGCATGACAAACTGGCGCTGCAAGGTGCTGAGGCGATTGTGGCCGTGCTTGAGTCGGAACAGACCTTACAGCACTATCTTGAGATTCGCGAAGTCCAGGATGAAAGCCTGACGGTTTACGCGCATAAACTATCAAAAGCTGAAGCACAAATTGACTGGACCCAGCCTGCAGCAGCCATTGACCGTAATATTCGTGCTTTTAATCCATGGCCGGTGGCATTTACCCCACTGGATGACAGCAACAATTTACGCATCTGGAATTCCTCGCTTTCTACGCAAAAGACAAGCAATGCCCTGCCTGGTGAAGTAATTGCTCTGGATAAAGACGGCGTGCATGTAATGTGTGGCGATCAAAATGCCATCTGTATCACCAATCTGCAATGGCCAGGCGGCAAAGCCCTGAATGCTGTTCAAATTAATCAAACTCAAAAACTATCGGTAGGATATAAATTCGCATGAGCCAAATTCAATCATCAGCTAAAAATTTGAATTTGCGCGCGCAAGTTGTAAAAACCCTATTGGCTGTACAAAATGGCCAATCACTTGCTTCTGTACTCAATCAACATATCAACATTGTGTCTGAGCGTGACCGTGGTCTGTATCACGAGTTAACTCTAGGCTGTTTACGTCAGTGGCATGGCCTGAAAGCCATCACCCTGCCGCTCTTAACCAAACCTCTCGATAACCAGGCGCTAGAAAGCTGCTTATATTTGGGTTTGTACCAGATTCTATGTACCCGTATTCCGGCGCATGCTGCAATTTCAGAAACCGTCACTGCTGCCAAACAGCTGGGCTTTGAACCTTTAAGCGGTCTGGTGAATGCCGTTCTGCGTCGTGTTTCACGTGAAACAGAAGAATTTGATCTGGCTTTAAATCAGGCGCATGGCCTGCCAAGCTGGCTTTACAAGCGTTTAAAGAAAGACTGGCCGGAACAGCTTGCCGAACTGTCACATGACTTGAAACAGATTGCACCACTCACCTTGCGTGTCAATGTCAATCAGGTCAGCCGTGATGAATATCTGGAAATTCTGGAAGAAGAAGGTTATGAGGCGCGTGCCTGCACTCTTTCCGAAGTTGGCATCGTGCTGGAACAGAATGTCCATATTCCAAACCTGCCGGGCTATGAAGCCGGCGGTTTCTCGGTTCAGGATGAACATGCCCAGCTGTGTGCAACTTTAGTTCCTGACCTTGAAGGCAAAGTCGTGGTCGATGCCTGCGCCGCTCCGGGTGGTAAGACCGCGCATATCCTGGAAAAATATAGTCCGAAAAAGCTGTATGCGATTGACCAGGATGCCAAACGTTTAGTCCGTGTGGCAGAAAATCTGGAACGTTTACTATTAACTGAATATGCCGACGTTGAAATTATCGCGGCTGATGCGATCACTTGGACAGCACCTGAGTCGGTGGATTGTATCGTGCTGGATGCACCATGTTCCGCAATTGGTGTGATCCGTCGTCATCCGGATATTCGCTTGCTACGTCACTCTACAGATATTCCGCAAACGGTACATCTGCAAAAGCAGATTCTGGAAAATATGTGGCAGCAACTGAAAGTTGGCGGTACGTTGCTGTACATCACCTGTTCAATTCTAAAAGCCGAAAACGAACAGCAGATGGTCGAGTTCTTTGCTCAACATGCCGATGCTAAAGAAATCAAAATCGAAGCCGATTGGGGTATCGAACAGATTCATGGTCGTCAGTTGTTGCCGAAAGCAGATCAAGGCGACGGTTTCTTCTATTGCCGTATAGAAAAAACTGCATAAGTCATGTGTTTAAAATGAAAGGCAGCGCAAGCTGCTTTTTTTATGGCGCGTGATTTAGTGAATATATGGCTTATTGAATAAACTTAAAAATCACCAGACTGCTGGCCAATGCCGCCATGCCGCTCACCAATCCATAGACTGTTTCATGCCCTTCAGAATAGCGCTTTGCCGTCGGCAATAATTCATCCAGCGCCAGATAAACCATCACCCCGCCAATCACGCCAAAGATCAGACCATAGACGGTTTCACTCATATAAGGTGCCAGAATAAAATACCCGAGCGCTGCCCCCAATGGTTCGGCCAAACCCGAAACCAGACTGGCCCAGAGCGCATAATCTTTACGGCCCGTGGCCATATATACCGGCAAGGCAATCGCCACACCTTCTGGTACATTATGAATCGCAATTGCCACCGCCAGTGGCGCACCCAAAGCAGGGCTTTCCAGTGTGGCAAAAAACGTCGCCAGTCCTTCCGGCAGGTTATGTGCGCTAATCGCAAACAGGGTCAACATGCCGGTACGCAGTAATTGGGTTGAACTGACGCCCTTGGCAGAATGGGTTTCAATGGTGTCATGGGGATTCGGCACAAAGCGATCCAGCAATAACACCAGAACTACGCCCAGTAAAAAAGCAAAAGTGCCAAAGGCAAAACCGGTTTTTTCATCAAAATCCAGGCTAAAGGACGCGATCGATTTGTTCAGAATTTCGGTTAAAGAGACATAGATCATGGCCCCGGCAGCAAAGGCCAGACCAAAGGCCAGCAAACGGAAATTAGGTTTTTTTAAGAATAATACCAGTCCCCCACCCACCACGGTGGCCAGCCCGGCAAATAAAGTCACGGCAAAGGCTGTATAGACTTGTCCATCTGAAACGGAAATCATGTCAAAGCATCAGCCATTAAAAAAGTCATTATCATCAAGGATGATAATGACTTCCGTTTATGGCAACAGTAGGTTTATGTGAAGATTTTTAGTCTTCTGGTTCTTCCGGATTCTTTGCCAGATGAATCACAGCCAGTACCAGACCACCCCATAATAAAACGATGGAGATGATCATCATGATTAGTGCAGATGTATTCATAGTCGCTCTCCTAGCTGTGACGATCTTTAATCAGGCTGAATAGAATGGCACCCAGAATAAAGAATGCCATTACTCCTCCACCTACCATCCATAGGGTACTGGCAGCATAGCCACCATAACCTTCTGCCATGATCGATTTCAGGGTCAGGCCCAATGCCAGCAATAATGACAAAGGCGTGATCACCGTTAGCATGAAGTTCCAACTGGCACCCAGTTTCACGCTGGCAAACTCATTCACATGGCCTTCCAGCTGTTTCATTAATGGACGACGGAACCAGGACAACAGAATAATCGATAACAGACCACCACCGACAATACCGATGTTATTGGCAAAGTAGTCGATGATATCGACAAAGGTAATGGCACTATGTGTCGAGAACATCAGGGTAGAAATCACCGCTGAACCACCAGCAATAATCGTTACTGACTTATTCTTTGACCAGCCCAGTTTGTCTTGGAACGCAGCAATCGGAACTTGCAGGATGCTCACCATCGAGGTAATACCGGCAACCGTCAATGAAGCGAAGAACAGGAAGCCAAACAGGTCACCGCCTGCGCCTAAACTGGAAATGATTTTCGGAAACGCAATAAAGGCCAGACCAATACCACCCGATACCACATCTTCAACTTTCGCACCTGAGCTGAACGCCATAAAACCAAGCGCGGCAAAGACACCAATACCCGCCAGAATTTCAAAAGACGAGTTGGCCAGTGCCACCACAATCCCGGAACCAGTCAGGTTGGTTTTGCGTTTCAGGTAAGATGCATAGGTCAACATGATCCCGAAGCCCACCGAGAGTGAGAAAAAGATATGACCAAAAGCGGCCAGCCAGACTTTATAGTTGGCCATCGCTTCCCAGTTCGGCGTGAAGAAAGCATTTAAGCCATCGACTGCACCAGGTAAACGGACTGCCTGAATCACCAGGATCGTGAATAAAATCACCAGCAATGGCATAAAGATTTTATTCGCCAGTTCCACCCCTCGGCGTACTCCACCGTAAAGAATCAGCATGACTGCTGCCCAAACGACCACTAGACCAAAGAACAGCACAGGTACAAAACCGAGAGTCAGACCCTCACCATTTTGTAGGTAAGTATTGAAGAAGAAGCCCTGGGTATCTGTGCCCCACTGCTGTCCAAAGGAATAGAACATATAGCTGCCAGCCCAGGACAAGACGCTGGCATAGTAAATCCCGATCACCAGAGTGACCATGACCTGCCACCAACCCAAGGATTCGGCATTCATGAGTTTTTTATAGGCCATAGGCGGTGCTTTACGGAACTTGTGTCCGACCGCATAGTCTAAAAACAATAAAGGTAAACCTGCTGCGAAAATCGCAATCAGATAAGGGATCAGGAATGCCCCGCCACCATTTTCATAGGCAACATAAGGGAAACGCCAGATATTCCCCAAGCCAACGGCGGAACCAATCGCTGCAATAATGAATCCTGATCGTGCGGACCAATTCTCACGAGTTTCTGTCATAGAACACCTAAACTTTTAACCCCTTTAGATGCTGCTTGTTATGGTTATGGCGCAAGCAAAAAAAGAAGCATTTTCAATAATTTTGGGTGTTTGAATTAGAGGGCACCTTGTGGGCGTCGAATTCTAATGTACAAACAGGTCAGTAGGTCTTACATCTTGCTTAAAGTCTGATCGAAAAACTGACCTTGTAGATGATTCAACAATACTGACTTTTTTAAATTTTTTCTGTAAATTCTGCTTAAAATATTCGTTATTTATAATCTATTCGAATTAAGCGTTCAATAATTCTCCGAAATAGGCCAGATTAAACAAGTTATATATTGACAAACTTTTTGGAATATATTTTTTCTTAAGTTTTACTACAGGGTCGCTGTTTCAAAAAATGTATTCCAAGACTCTGATCCAGCATCTGTTTTTAGATCATTATTTGGAGATGAAACGGCTCATACTAAGGCACATGACCAAGCCGTGATATGGGAAATCAAATTCTCTCATGGAATTTTGACCTCTTTAAAAACCGGTTTAAATATCACAAGCAGATTTAAAACAAGCTGCCTGTGATATCGAAGCGATGAGTATTCTAAACTTAGGCTTTAATCACCAGCATGCGCTCTTCCTGCATGTCGCGAATGGCTGACTGAATTCCTTCACGACCCAGACCTGAATCTTTGACCCCGCCATAAGGCATGTTATCGACCCGGAAAGACGGAATATCATTGATAATGACACCGCCGACATGCAGATGATCCCAGGCATACAGCATCTTGTTCAGATTCTGAGTATACACTCCAGCTTGCAAGCCAAAACGGCTGCGGTTGATACAGGCAATACCGGATTCGAAATCAGCATACGCTTCCAGAATTGCCACCGGGCCAAAGGCTTCATCACGGTAGATTTCCAGACTGTGGTCTACATTTTCCAGCAAGGTCGGTGCGAACATCACACCATTCAATTCGCCTCCAATCAGGATTTTCGCGTCTTTTTTCACGGCTTTATCCAGCCATTTTTTCAGGCGTTTGGCTTCATCTTCCTTGATCATCGGACCAACCAAGGTTGTGCTCAGATTCGGATCAGCGGCTTTAATCGTTTTCAGTTTCGCCAGCAGTTTGTCCTTCACTTCAGTATAAATCTGCTGATGCACCAAAATGCGTTGCACACTGATACACACCTGTCCGGCATGGTTATACGCCCCGCCAATTAGACGGTTAATCAAGGCATCGTTAATTTCGGTATCTGGCTCAATCATGACAGCAGCATTGCCACCCAGCTCCAAGACCACTTTTTTACGACCGGCACGCGCTTTCATATCCCAGCCTACAGCATCGGAACCGGTAAAACTGAGTAATTTAAAACGCTCATCGGTGACCAGTAGATCAGCCAGCTCTCGCGGACAGGGCAATACCGAAAACGCACCTTGCGGTAAATCGGTTTCCGCCAGAATTTCAGCAATTTTTAAGGCAGAAATCGGGGTCAGGCTAGGTGGTTTCAGCACAAAGGGACAACCGGCTGCAATCGCAGGAGCAATTTTATGCGCGGTCAGGTTTAAAGGAAAATTAAACGGACTAATCAAAGACACTGCACCAATCGGCACCTGTTTCACAATGCCCCGATAACCAGATGCTGCCGCAGTCACGGCCAAAGACAGCATACGTCCCTGATCAATCTGGGTCACGGCATCTGCGGCAATCTGGAAAGTATTAATCAGACGTTCAACTTCGGCTTCGGCTGCTTTACGCGGCTTGCCCCCTTCTGCAATCAGAATTTCGGTCAATTCTTCATGAATCTCACGAAAACGGCGTACACAATGCAATAGAATTTTCTGTTTCTGGAACGGCTCCAAGGCGGCCATTTCAGCTTCTGCATCTACGGCAGACTGAATCGCCTGTTCCAGTATGTTGGCATCTGCCAAGGCGACACGGGCATACAGTTCGTGGTTATATTTATGCTTGACCTCTAACCATTCACCCGTCTGAACGGCCTGACCGGCGACATATAATGCATACTCTTTCGTTTGTTGTGTGCTTCTCGCTACCATCTTATTGTCCTGCAAAATCCAAGGATATACATTTTTGAAATTCTCTATATCATGCACTTGCTACTCCATATTAAGAAGATGTTTTTAAGTAACCAGACACCTCCAATTTTAATAAAGCTTTAGGGAATAGAGCCATGCGCGCAAAAATACTCACCACCTTATTCTTCGGTTTTGGACTCAGTACGCTCAGTCATGCAGATGTAATCGGCGTGAAAGCAGATCTCAGTTACTGGGATTTTGACGGCTATAGTCAGGATAACAATTTCAAGCATGAGCTAGATCGACAAGGTACAGCGCAGCTATCTGTCGCTGTAGAACATCCTGTGCCATTGTTACCAAATGCCAAGATTAAATATGTCAATCTGGACAGCAATAGCGAACAGAGTTCTCTTATCAATGCCTCAGAAATTGAGCTGAACAATATTGACTATATTCTGTATTATGAATTGCTAGATACCATTGTGCATGCGGATATAGGTGCAGGTTTAACCAATCTAGATGGTACGGTAAAAAACCTGACTGCCGGCGCTTTCACTCAATACGATCTGGATGAATATAGTCCACTGCTCTATGCAACAGCCGGGGTTAAATTGCCATTTACCGGTATGAGTGCCAAAGCGGAAGCAGTTTACAGTCACGGCAGTGATACCCGTAAGACCGACGTACAGGCGGAACTGCAATATGATTTCATTGATAATCTGCTGGTCGATGTCGGTGCCAAAATCGGTTATCGCATCATGCAGGTAGATTTTGAGCAGGATCAACGTCCAGACTTACAGCTGGAATTTAAAGGTCCTTATATCGGTCTGGATATACATTTTTAATGCAATACAACCGGTTAAGCCTACAAAGCTCAATTTCTCTGCGCTGATGTAAGCCAAAGCGTACAGCAATAACCGCAATCTGCTGCTAGTGCGTTACCGGGATGTGTATTACTTTATAAACATAGAGAGCAGGATGCTCCGAAGACCTAAAAACAAGAAGAACATCGCAACACCAGGACGTGAGGTACGACAGGAGTTATACCTAAATCACGAGATACGAAAAAGCCCCGACAGGATGTCGGGGCTTTTTTTTCTGCCTATTATTTTATTTATCATTGCTTAACAGTTCCGAGCTAAAACTCCAACATTGTAAGAATCCCCTTGTTGTTAAGCTAAAAATCCTCACATTTTTTGGGAACAGCAATCATGGTAAAAAAGGTCCTCTTTATTACATCCAATCAAGGCATTGAACATGATGAACTCACTGAGCCTTTAAATTTTCTAAAGTCCAAAGGTTTTGAAGTGATTCATGCTGCCGAAAAAAATGAAGATGTCGCGACGGTCAAAGGTGATACCAAAGCTGCCACCCAATATACGCCGGATACCAGTCTTGAACACGTCGATCTGAATGATTATGATCTTTTGGTGATTCCCGGCGGTACAGTCAACGCGGATACCTTGAGAATCAATCAGGATGCGCAAAAAATCATTCAGCATTTTGCCGACAATCACAAACCGATTGCCGCGATCTGTCATGGGCCATGGACTTTGATTGATGCACAGCGTATCAAAGACAAGAATCTGACTTCCTATAAGAGCATCAAGCTGGATCTGGAAAATGCCGGCGGGAAATGGGTCGATGAAGAAGTCCATCGCTGCAATACCGGTGACTGGGTACTGATTACTTCACGCAATCCGGACGATTTACCGGCTTTCAATGAAGCGATTTTAAAAGAACTTGAAGGCGATGCTGCCTAAGCTCATACCATAAAAAAAGAACCTCAGCATTGAGGTTCTTTTTTTATATTCAGACACCACCGGCCAAACTTTTCAGATAAGTCACCACGTCTTTATTTCCGGCCATTTCAGCCAGTTCTAAAGCAGTATTTGGACTGCGATGTGCAATATCTGCGCCCTTGCTAACCAGAAGCTTAACTACGTCTAAATGATCATTTTCAGCTGCAGCCTGTAAGGCACTATAGCCTTCTTCATCGGCGGAGTTGACGTCCAGACCTTCTTGCAAGCCCTGCTCAACCTGTTCAACATCACCAAGAGATGCCCAGTACACCAGTTCAGGAAGATGCAGTTCTTCATCACCTTCAGGGATTGGGGAGAATGAATTAATATTCATATTTTCTATACCTCTACTCTATTTAGAATAGCGCGATTATCACATTACCTTATCTCAATAATACTAAGAATAATAGACTTCTTGCGTTAGTCAAAATTTAAAATTTAAACAGCCAAAAGCTACATATTATAAGGTTTTAGCCAATTCAAAAATTAGGTAAAACGATACTTTCGCAAGAGGTCTAATATTTAAATTAATGCTTATTCAGTATCTTTAAAATTTTAGATAGAGCATTTTTTTTATTTGAATAAGAAGGTATC
The DNA here is from genome assembly GCA_963516025.1 of Acinetobacter lwoffii. Taxonomy (GTDB): domain Bacteria; phylum Pseudomonadota; class Gammaproteobacteria; order Pseudomonadales; family Moraxellaceae; genus Acinetobacter; species Acinetobacter lwoffii_R. The sequence continues at coordinate 4,132 of CAUPZU010000005.1, read as the reverse complement.
AAAAAAGAATTATCAGGATTAAATTCTATCTTATTCTTAATATAAATTTTATTAGATAAAGCTTTTGATCTTCTTAAAACTTTTGGCTCTGTAGTATGACCAATGGAACTTCCACCCATCACCAACATTTGCCAAACAGTGAGATTATGATTTATATCCCATGAACTTATATCGCTCCAAGAGTTAGATTTCATAAGCTTACCTTGCAAAGTAACTGTCAACTTCTGATCGATAGGAAAATCCCAGCGGGTTTCAAAAATAAAACTTTTTGATTGTATAGATCGGGCTTGAATAAGTTGAGGAATCCAATCTTCAAGATCAATATCATTTATCCATCTGAATCGATCACTATCAATTTTTTTGGAATCTTTTGTATCAAGAATCCATTTAGCATAGAGATATTCATAGTTATTCTTTAATTCAATATCTTGATAAACCAACTTCAGTCTAAGTTTTTCAATAATCAGTAATTGAGCACCATGATTCGAGATTGAAATTGGCATATGAAAACTACACACATACCATTCTTCACTAGCACTTTTTATCGGATAAATTTGTTCTGTTAAAGTTCCAATCGTGAAGAATGGTTTAGATTTATAAAAATAAGTTTTCCATAATTGCATTACTGAAATTAAGAGAGCTAAAGATGCTATAAATAATTCTAAGGTCATGATATTTATAATTCAGTTAATTACTACAAAATAAATTGTGAATTAGTTTTTATCAACTAATAACCATAAAAAAGCCCCCTTTCGGAGGCTTCTTATTTAATACTTAGCTTTAAGCTTTAGACACTGCTGGTTCAATTGAACCAATCTTCTCAGATTCATTGTCATGCATGATTAACGCAACCGCAATTGCAGTAATTAAAACCGGTAAACCGACTGCCATAAAGTTGAAGTAAGCAGGCAGGTTCATACCAAGCAAACCACCAATCAGGATCGGCCCTACAATCGCGCCCATACGACCAATCGCAGAAGACCAGCCAATACCTGTCGAACGTACCGCAAGTGGGTAGAACTGTGCAACATAGCTATATAGCAACATTTGTGAACCAATCGACGCTGCACCTGCCAGGAACACCAGGATGTAAAGTAAGAATTGGTTAGATGCAAAGCCCATTGAGCTCATCACAATCGCACCCATCATACCGAGGAACATCAGTACCGGTTTCAGGTGAAAACGATCCGCAAGAATACCACCACCCACAATACCCACAACCGCACCAACGTTCATTACCATCATGAACATCAAGCTGTTGTCCATCGAGTAGCCTGCTGCCATCATCAACTTCGGTAACCAGCTGCTCAGTGCATACATGGTTAACAGACAAGTGAAGAACGCGACCCAGAACAGTAAAGTATTGACCGCACGACCACGACGGAACAAACTCACCACGTTGGCTGCTTCAGGCACATTTTCCTGTGGCAAAGTGAAAGTTGTGTTCTCGGTAACTGTCAGATTTGGCGCCAAGCGACGTACAATACGACGAGCTTCTGGCTGCTTGTTCTGTTTCACAATAAATGCGAGCGACTCAGGCAGGAATTTCCAGATCACTGGTAATAAAAACAGTGGAATACCCGCGATAAAGAACATGATTTGCCAACCAAAACTTGGGGTAAACCATGAACCCAATAACGCAGCCATTACGCCACCGACCGCATAACCACTAAACATGGTGGTCACCAGCGTACTACGCATTTTTTGTGGGGCATATTCCGAAGTCAATGCCACCAGGTTTGGCATTACGCCACCAATACCAAGACCGGCAAGGAAACGTAAAATACCGAATTCGGTTGGGTTTGAAGCAAAGCCGCCAGCAAAAGTTAAACCACTAAATAATACAATACAGATCATGATCACTTTCTTACGACCGATCTTGTCCGCTAGGGAACCAAAGATCATCGCACCAAACATCATGCCGGCCAGTGCGGTACTTGCAAGCATTCCGGCCTGCACTGCACTTAAGCCCCAGTCTTGCATCAATAACGGTAAAACTACACCATTGATTGCGAGATCATAGCCATCAAATAAGATAATGAGTAAACACCAAGCAACTACATTGAAGTGGAAAGGCGTGAATTTCGCATTATCGACTACAGAATTTACATCTATTTTTTCCGTTGTCATCGTTCTCATCTCCCATGAGTACTTGTCCATAACATCTTGTTGAAGACTGAAGTCAATCTTCAATGTCAGGCAATATACGCAAGCAGGATTTAAGGCACAATAAGACTAATTGATATTCTGCTATGCTCTCGGAAATGTCATTTATTTGCGTGATATGTCACACTATTATTAATATAAACTTTTGAATAATTGATGTTTATTTTTTAATTCGCCCAATATTTAAGCTCTATTAATCCGCTTATTCTTTTGACCAATTGAATATTGATTTAATTTCATACTAAAGATATGAAAAAGCCCCTTTAAGTAAGGAGCTTTTTTAACTGAGTAGGTTAATTACGAGAGTTTAAATTTTGGCTGTTTTTAATTTTTTCACCATCACGCGACCAGGTTGTGGCTTACGAATCATTGAAATAGCGATGATACCAATAATACCTGGCATTGCTACCGCGATAAAGTTCCATTTATGTGGTAACTCCATACCAAGTAGCATACCAATCACGATTGGGCCAACAATTGCACCTGTACGCCCTACAGCAGAAGCCCAACCAATACCAGTAGAACGTACTGCAACAGGATAGTATTGAGCAACATAGCTATATAACAAGATACTGGTACCAATAGATGAGGCACCTGCTAAACTCACAAGTAAATAAATAACAGGGGTTGGAGAATTAAAGCCCAAACCAACCAAAGATAGTACACCGACAGTTAACATACTCATAAGAACAGGTTTAAAGTCAAAACGGTCTGCCAAAATACCACCGCTAATGGTTCCGATCACGGCACCAATATTCAGTGCTAATAAGAACATTAAACTGCTACCTAAAGAATATCCCGCTGCCATCATCAGTTTTGGTAGCCAGCTTCCAAGTGCGTAAAGCATGAGTAAGCACATAAAGAAAGCAATCCAAAATAAGAATGTTCCTGTGGCACGATTTTCTGTAAATAAAGCTTTTACTGATGCACTTTGGGTCTGATCAGCGCTAGCTAGAACCAGTTCAGTATCTTCTTGTATGTCTGCAGTTGGCTCGACTTGCTTTATAAAACGACGTGCTTCATTCACTTTTTGTTCTTTAACTAGGAAAGTTAAAGACTCAGGTAAGAACTTCCAAAAAAATGGAACAAAAAGTAATGGAATACCTGCAATGAAGAACATAATTTCCCAACCAAAACTTGGTGTAAACCATGTACCGCATAATGCAGCCATAATACCGCCCACCGCATAACCACTAAACATGGTGGTTACCAGTGTGCTTTTTAAACGTTTAGGTGCATATTCAGACGTTAAAGCGACTAAGTTTGGTAATACACCACCAATCCCTAAACCAGCAATAAAACGTAAAATACCAAATTCTGTTGGATTAGTGGTAAATCCACCTAAAAATGTAAAAGCACTAAATAAAGAAACACAAATCAAGATAACTTTTTTACGACCAATTTTGTCTGCAAGCATCCCAAACAGCATGGCTCCAAACATCATGCCAGCGAGTGCTGTACTTGCAAGCATGCCTGCTTGAACAGCACTCATGCCCCACTCTTGCATAAGTAGAGGCAGAACGACACCGTTAATTGCTAAATCATATCCGTCAAATAGGACAATAAACAAACACCATAATACAATGCTTAAGTGAAATTTAGTGAATTTTGCCTGATCAATCACATCATTCACACTTACAGTGTTTGCTACTCGCTTCATGTTTTCTGCCATTTTTACTCACCTCCTGTGAGTTTTTTTCGTTGTTTTCAGCACGACACATGACCCTAACTCTTATTTATTATTTTTAATGATTCTTATCGCCATGTCTTCGCAACAACTTAGTTCAACACAGCTACTTTTCATGCAATATCCGACTAAAGTCTTACTTATTCCTTAAAAATCTAAACCCATGAGTCTAGTTTTTAATCAATATTCAACAATTCCAAGAGCTATTTGACCAAAACCCACGCATAAAAAAACACCCCCTATCATTTGACAGGGGGTGTTTCGAATAATGAGCTGGCG